>NZ_VIGS01000027.1:0-31838 GCF_006704135.1 Micrococcus sp. R8502A1 | reverse complement strand
ATGTGTATCATAGACAAGCCCTATGGTCTATCAAGCAACAGATAAAGGGTAGCAAGGAATTATTTAATCTATTAATATTTTTTATGAATAGAAACAAGCCCCACATGACGCAAAAGTGTACGATTGTCGGGAGCGTCAGAAGTGTATAAGAAACAGCCGCTGCTGAGCGCCGCGGACGTGCGGCGCATCGCCGCCGAGCTGGACCTGCGTCCCACCAAGCAGTGGGGCCAGAACTTCGTGATCGACCCGAACACGATCCGGCGCATCGTGCAGGCCGCGGACGTGACCGCGGACGAGCACGTGCTCGAGATCGGCCCCGGTCTGGGCTCGCTCACCCTCGGCCTGCTGGACGCGGCCGCCGCCGTCACCGCCGTCGAGATCGACCCGGTCACCGCCGCCCGCCTGCCGCGCACCGCCGCCGAGTTCCGCCCCGGGGCCGAGGACGCCCTCGCGGTGCTGCACGCGGACGCCATGACGCTGAGCGAGCAGGCCCTGGCCGAGGTCCGGCCCGCTGCCGCCGCCGGCGGCCCCACCGCGCTCGTGGCGAACCTGCCCTACAACGTGGCCGTGCCCGTGTTGCTGCACGCGCTCGCGGTCCTGCCGGGGCTGCGGCACGGCCTGGTGATGGTGCAGGAGGAGGTCGCGGACCGTCTCGCGGCCGGGCCCGGCTCCAAGGTCTACGGCGTGCCGTCCGCCAAGGCGGCGTGGCACGCGGACGTGCGCAAGGCGGGCACCATCGGCACCCAGGTGTTCTGGCCGGCTCCGCGCATCCACTCCGGGCTGGTCGCCTTCACCCGGCGCGAGCCGCCGGCGGGCGGCGCGCCCCGCCGGGAGGTCTTCGCCGTGGTGGACGCCGCCTTCGCCCAGCGCCGCAAGACCCTGCGCGCCGCGCTCGCCTCCTGGGCCGGGTCGCCGCAGGCGGCGGAGGACGCCCTGGTGGCCGCCGGCGTGGACCCGCGCGCCCGCGGCGAGGCCCTGGACATCGCGGCCTTCGCGCGGATCGCCGAGCACGGCCCGCGGCGCGCGGCGGAGGAGGTGAGCGCATGACGACGGAGGACCTCGGCCTCGACCCCACGGCCCGGCACGTCACGGTCAGCGCCCCCGGCAAGGTGAACCTGTCCCTGCGGGTGGGACCCCCCGGCGCGGACGGCTACCACCCCGTGGCCACCGTGTACCTGGCCGTCAGCCTGCGGGAGACCGTCACGGCGATCGCGCGCACGGACGGGAGGATCACCGTCGGCCCGTCGGGCCGCCACATCAGTCTGGCGGACACCCAGGACGTGCCCTGGGACGAACGCAACCTCGCGCACCGCGCCGCCGCGCACCTGCGGCGCACCCTCGGGCTCGATCCTGACACCCACGGCGTCCACCTCGAGGTCGCCAAGCAGGTCCCGGTCGCGGGCGGCATGGGCGGCGGCTCCGCCGACGCGGCCGCCGCGCTGCTCGCGTGCAGCGCCCTGTGGGAGACCGGGCACACCCGCGCCGAGCTCGCCGAGCTGGCCGCCCCGCTGGGCGCGGACGTGCCCTTCAGCGTGCTGGGCGGCGCCGCCGTCGGGCTCGGGACCGGGGCCGAGCTGACCCCCGTCGCGGCCCGCACCCCGGTGCACCTCGTCCTCGTCCCGGCGGACGCCGGGCTGTCCACCCCCGTGGTGTTCCAGACCCTGGACGAGCTGCGCCGGGAGGGTCACCTGCCCGACGGGCCGACGCGCCCGGAGGTGAACGAGGCCGTCCTGCGGGCCCTCACCGCGGCGGACCCGCTCGAACTCGCCACCGCCATGGACAACGACCTGCAGACCCCGGCCGTCGTCCTGTTCCCCGAGCTCTCGGACGTCCTCGACCTCGGCCTGGACGAAGGCGCGCTGCGCGGCATGGTCTCCGGCTCCGGCCCCACCCTGCTCTTCGTGGCGCAGGACGAGGCCTCCGCGCTGCGGCTGGCCTCGGCCATCGAGGAGCGCACGGGCGTGCGCGCCCTCCCCGTCCACGGCCCCGTGCCCGGCGCCCACGTGCTGTGACACCCGGCGGCGCACCCCGCCGCACCCGACCACCCCTCCTCCGTCCGGAAAGGACCACCTCCTCCATGGCCCACCTGCTCGGCGCCGAGAACATCGGCATCGCCTTCGGAACCCGCACCGTCCTCGAGGGCCTCTCCCTCGGCGTGGATGAGGGGGACCGGATCGGACTCGTGGGCCGCAACGGTGACGGCAAGTCCACGCTCATGCGCATCCTCGCCGGCCTTCAGGAACCCGACACGGGCCGCGTCACCCGCCGCGGCGGCGTCCGCGTGGGCGTGCTGGACCAGCAGGACCGGCTCGACCCGGAGCATACCGTGCGCCAGGCCGTGGTCGGGGACGTGGACGACCACGTGTGGGCCTCAGACCCCAAGGTCCGGGACGTCCTGGGCGGTCTCCTCGACGGCTTCGACCTGGAGCAGTCCGTGCGGGGCCTCTCCGGCGGCCAGCGCCGTCGCGTCGCCCTGGCCCGTCTGCTCGCCGGGGACGACGACGTCCTCTTCCTCGACGAGCCCACCAACCACCTGGACGTCGAGGGCGTCGCGTGGCTCGCCCGCCACCTGAAGCAGCGCTGGCGCCCCACCGACGGCGGCCTCGTGGTGGTCACCCACGACCGGTGGTTCCTCGACGAGGTCTGCACGCGCACGTGGGAGGTGCACGACGCCACGGTGGACCCGTTCGACGGCGGCTACGCGGCGTGGGTGCTCGCGCGCGCGGAGCGCTCCCGGCAGGCGGCGGTGACGGAGCAGAAGCGTCAGCAGCTCGTGAAGAAGGAGCTCGCCTGGCTGCGCCGTGGCGCCCCGGCACGCACGTCGAAGCCGAAGTTCCGCATCGAGGCGGCCAACGCCATCATCGAGGACGTCCCCGCCCCGCGCGACTCGGTGTCCCTGGCGAAGATGGCCACGGCCCGGCTGGGCAAGGACGTCCTCGACCTCGAGCACGTGAGCCTGACGCTGGGGGAGAAGCCGATCCTCGACGACGTCACCCTGCGCCTGGCGCCCGGCGAGCGGCTCGGCGTGGTCGGCGTCAACGGTGCGGGCAAGTCGACCCTGCTGCGCCTGCTCGACGGGCGCATCGCCCCGGACTCGGGGCGGGTGAAGCGCGGCAAGACGGTGGTCTCGGCCACCCTCACCCAGGACGTGAAGGAACTCGACGACGTCGCCCACCTGCGCGTCGCCGAAGTCATGGCCCGCGAGGGCTTGTCCTTCCAGGTCGGGGACCGCGAGATGTCCTCCGGCCAGCTGCTCGAGATGCTCGGCTTCGGCACCTCCCGGCAGTGGACTCAGGTCTCCGAGCTCTCGGGCGGCGAGCGCCGGCGCCTGCAGCTGCTGCGCCTGCTCGTGGGCGAGCCCAACGTCCTCATGCTCGACGAGCCGACCAACGACCTGGACACGGACACCCTGGCCGCCGTCGAGGATGTGCTGGACGGGTGGCCGGGGACCCTGGTGGTGGTCTCCCATGACCGTTACCTGCTCGAGCGCATCACCGACCACCAGGTCGCCCTGCTCGGGGACGGCAAGGTCCGCGGCCTGCCGGGCGGGGTGGACCAGTACCTCGAGCTGCGCGCCGCGATGGACGACGCCGGCGGCCCGGCCCGGGGAACCGGCGCGGCCCGAGGCCGCAACGACGTCGTCGGGACGTGCGCGGGCATGGGCGGGCCGGAGGAGGACACCGGACCCACCGAGGCGGAGCGTCGGCTGGCCCGCAAGGAGATGGCCCGGCTCGAGAAGCAGATGACCCGGCTCCGGGACCGCAGGTCCGGCCTCGAGGCGCGGATGGCCGAGCTGGGGCAGGCGCAGGACTTCGACGCCCTCACCGCGGCCTCCGCCGACCTGAAGGACCTCGACGCGCAGCTGGACGTCCTGGAGGAGGAGTGGCTGCAGGCCGCTGAACTCGCCGAAGGGGACTGACCGGCGGGCGCTCACAGGAGGGTGCGGCGGACGGCACAGCCATTCACAATTTCCGACCTATAATCGGGGGCCGGGGCACAGCAATGTGCTCGACCCCCACGACGTGAACCATCCCCCACGTCAGGACGGAGGAGCAGAGCGTGATCGCGAGTCCCGGTGATGAGTCGACCACGCACCGCATGGGCTCGACGGCCCGCGGTCGTGTCCTGGGTCGGCCCTGGGAGCGGGGCCTTCCGCTGCTCGTCCTCATCGTGGACGTGGTCGCGGTCCTGCTCGCCACCTTCGTGTCGGCCCAGCTCCGCTTCGGCGGATCGCGGCGCACCACCCTCCCCGGCACCGAAATCATCGACTACAGCGTCATCAGCCTCGCGCTGAGCGCGGCCTGGGTGCTCGCGCTGACCATCCAGGGCTCGCGGGACATCCGGATCCTGGGGGTGGGCAGCGAGGAGTACAAGCGGGTCCTGCAGGGCACCCTCTATCTCTTCGGCACCGTCGCGATCCTCGCCTATGCGGCAGGTCTCGAAGTGGCGCGCGGCTACGTGGGCCTGGCGCTGCCGCTGGGCGTGCTCCTGCTCCTGCTGGGCCGGTTCCTCGTGCGCGGGTGGGTGGCCCGGCAGCGACACCGCGGCAGGTTCCGGCGGCGGCTCCTGCTCGTCGGCGGCCCGAAGGCGGTCCGGCACATCTTCCAGGCCCTCGACTCCGAGGCCGGCGCCGGCTACGCCCCCGTGGCGGCGGCTCTCCCCGGATACAAGGCCCGGCAGGCGGACTACCTCCCGATACCGGTCTCCACGGACCTGGACACCGTGGAGGACGTGGTCGCCCTCGTGGAGGTGCGCGACGTCGAAGCCGTGGTGATCACCTCGGGCCATTCGTTCGTCCCCGGGGACGTCCGCCGACTGGGCTGGGAGCTGCAGGAGCGCGGCGTCTCCCTGATCATGGCGCCCGCGCTCGTGGACGTCGCCGGACCCCGCCTCCACACGCAGCCCCTCGCGGGTCTGCCGCTCATCCACCTCTCCACTCCGCGCCTCTCCGAGGGCAAGGCGTTCGCCAAGCGGGCGTTCGACGTCGTCGCGTCGGGTCTGGGCCTGATCGCCATCTCGCCGCTGTTGATCGCCGTCGCGATCGCGGTCAAGGCCACGGACGGCGGGCCGGTGCTGTTCCGGCAGGAGCGGATCGGTCTCGGCGGCAGGCCGTTCACCATGCTCAAGTTCCGTTCCATGGTGGTGGACGCCGAGGAGATCCGGCAGCGGCTCGTCTCGGACGGCGGGGATGCGGACGTGCTGTTCAAGATGAAGGACGACCCGCGCATCACCCGGGTCGGCAGGCTCATCCGCCGCACCAGCATCGACGAGCTGCCCCAGCTCGTGAACGTGCTGCGGGGGGACATGTCCCTCGTGGGCCCGCGGCCCCACCTGCCGCACGAGGTCGAGGCCTACGAGCAGTACGTGCACCGCCGCTTCCTGGTGCAGCCCGGCATCACGGGCCTCTGGCAGGTCTCCGGCCGCTCCGACCTCCCGTGGGAGGAGGCGGTCCGCCTGGACCTCTACTACGTGGAGAACTGGTCCATCCTGGGCGACCTCGTGATCCTGGGCCGGACCGTCAAGGCCGTGATCGCCGCCGACGGCGCCTATTGACCCCGGATCCGCGCGACCTGTGTGGAAGAATGGGCCGTCGTCGCCGCCCCCTGGGGTCCGGCGCTCCGCCCTGGTGTAATGGCAGCACGCCGGCCTTTGGAGCCGTGCAGTCTAGGTTCGAATCCTAGGGGCGGAACACCCGTCCTCTGACCTCCACCGGTGCAGGAGCCCTCATGTCCCAGCCGTCCCCCCGTCCCTCCGCCGTGATCGTCCTGGCCGCGGGTCAGGGCACCCGCATGAAGTCGACGACGCCGAAGATCATGCATGCGATCGGGGGGCGCTCCCTCGTGGGCCACGCGCTCGCGGCGGCCTGGTCGCTCGCGCCGGAGCACCTCGTGGCCGTGGTCCGGCACGAGCGGGCCCGCGTGGCCGAGCACCTCGAGACGGTGGCGGCCCAGCTGGGCATCGACGCGCTGGCGATCGCCGACCAGGACGACGTGCCGGGCACCGGCCGCGCCGTCGAGCTGGGCCTGGCCGCCCTGCCCGCGGACCTCGAGGGCACCGTCGTGGTGACCTACGGCGACGTCCCGCTGCTGACCCCGGAGACGCTCGCCCGCCTCGTCGCGGACCACGAGGCGGACGGCAACGCCGTCACCGTCCTCACCGCCACCCTCGAGGACGCCACGGGCTACGGCCGCATCGTCCGCGACGCCGAGGGCCTCGTGGAGCGGATCATGGAGCACAAGGACGCCCTCGCCCACGCCGAGTCCACGGGGGACGACTCCTTCGTGGCGATCCGCGAGGTCAACTCCGGCATCTACGCCTTCGACGCCGCCCTGCTGCGCCGCACCCTGCCGGAGATCTCCACGGACAACGTGCAGGGCGAGAAGTACCTCACGGACGTGCTCGGCATGGCCCGCGCCGAGGGCGGCCGCGTCGCCTCGGTGGGCACGGACGACGTGTGGGAGGTCGAGGGCGCCAACGACCGCCGCCAGCTCTCCGACCTGGGCCGCCAGCTCAACGACCGCGTGCTGCGCGGCTGGATGAAGGAGGGTGTCACGGTCGTCGACCCGTCCTCCACGTGGGTGGACGTCACCGTCTCCCTCGCCTCGGACGTCACGCTCAAGCCCGGCACCCAGCTGCATGGCACGACGTCGGTGGCCACGGGCGCCGTCGTCGGCCCGGACTCCACCCTCACGGACACGCAGGTGGGGGAGGGCGCCGTGGTGAAGCGCACCGACGCCACGGAGGCCGTGATCGGCGCGGGCGCGACCGTCGGCCCGTTCACCTACCTGCGCCCGGGCACGGTGCTGGGGGAGGACGGCAAGATCGGCGCGTTCTACGAGACCAAGAACGTGACCGTGGGCCGCGGCGCCAAGCTCTCCCACCTGGGCTACGCCGGGGACGCCGAGATCGGCGAGTACACCAACATCGGCTGCGGCAACATCACCGCCAACTACGACGGCGTCAACAAGCACCGCACGGTGATCGGCGCGCACGTGCGCACCGGCTCCAACACCGTGTTCACGGCCCCGGTGACCGTGGGCGACGGCGCCTACACCGGCGCGGGCGCCGTGGTCCGCGAGGACGTGCCCGCCGGGGCCCTGGCGCTGAACGCCGTGAGCCAGCGCACCCTCGAGGGCTGGGTGCCGGCCAAGCGCCCGGGCACCTCCTCGGCCGAGGCCGCGCGGGCCGCCGGCGCGGAGGGCTCCGGCGCTCAGGGCTGACCCCGCGCGCCCGACAAGAGGTCGGCGTGTCACAACCGTACCGATTCCGGTACGGTTGTGACACCAGAGATGAGGTGGTGATCCCGTGACGTATCGTGACGATCTGTGGGACGTGGCTGCGGGGAACCACGGGGTCATCACCACTACGGAAGCGGAGGAGGCGGGCGTGCCCGCCGTCGAGGTCCGCAAGCTCGCCCAGCGCGGCGTTCTGCGGAGGCTGGCCCACGGGGTGTACCTCCATCGCCAGGTTCCCCGCGACCGGTTCACGGACGCGGCGGAGGCCGTGGCCACGGGCGGTGAAGATGCATTCCTGGACTGGGACGCAGTGCTGTCACTGTACGACCTCGCCCTGGTCGATCCCTCCGTCGTACGGGTGGGCGTGACGAGGCGGTACCGCGGCTCGCCGCGCGCGCATGTACGAGTGACACGACGCCGTCCCCCGCCGGGCGACGAGGACCTCACCTTTCACGGCGGCGTGCGAGGCCTCACGATCAACCAAGCCCTTCGTGAGGCACTCGACCGCATCCCTCTCGAGCGCGTCGCCGCTGCGATCGAGGAGGCCCGCGCGCGCGGGCTGCTCACGGTGGGCGAGGCGAGGAGCTTGAAGAAGGACCTGGAGGCGCGGCAGAACGGTGGACATCGTGGCGGTCGATGACGTGGTCGTGGGCCTGGGCGATCTGGGAGCTCGAGGTGCGCCCAGGAGCGAAGGCCAACTCAACCGTCGACTGGAGGCGATCGCTGACGCGATGGGCGTTCCGGTGGACCGGGCGCGCCGGTTGCTGGGAGCAGTGATCGTGGCGCAGATGTTGCCGGAAGGCGTCGTAGTCAAGGGTGGAAATGGCGTTCGACTCCGACATGGAGCCACCGGGACGCGGGCGACCCGGGATCTCGATCTACTGGCTCGCGATCCCCAGCAGGCGCTGAAGGACTTGACCGGGTTCGTCGACCGGGGATGGGGGGCCGCGCCCGGGAGCAAGAGAGAACTCAAGGCCGACCCGGCTGCGACCCGGGTGGCCTTCTTCGGCACGGTGCATGAGGACGATCCTGCGGAGCCTCTCGGAGTGCCCGATCCCTACGTCCTGTCACGAGCGAAGGTGACCCTGCATTTTCTCTCCGCGAGGACAAGTTGGGTGTCGGTCCCGATCGAGATCGGGCGCGACGAATTCGAGGGCAGCACGCTGGCGCAGCCAGTCGAGGTCGTGGCACCCCAGGTCGCGGAGGCGGTCACCGCGTTGGGATGTGGAACACCGCGGTCTGTGGCCGTGATGGCTGTCGAGCAGCAGCTCGCACAGAAGATCCATGCCGTCACGGATCCACATCAGACGCGAGGCCACGATCTCGTGGACATCCAGTTGCTCTGGCATGGGGCGGAGGCCGAGGGTGGTGTCGACATCCCGTTGCTCGCAGATCTCGTCAGCCGTACTTTCATGTTTCGGTCACCCGGCCGGACTGCGGCAGGACACACACCGCATGAGTGGCCGCCTCCGGTCGCTCACGTCCGGACTCTCGAGCAGGGGTACCTGGATGCGCTGGAGGAGACACGAGTGGGTGCGGAGGGACAGGCCAGGCTCCTGCAGCCGCGCGTGTCCGACGCGGCGGATTGGCTGGAGTCGTTGATCACAAGGATCGCGCGGGCCGCCGGCGCCGAGGGCTCCGGCGCTCAGGGCTGACCCCGCGCGCCCTAGGATGGGTGCGAGGACCGGGCCGCCCCGGGCGGCCGACACCGACGCCGGACGCCGTCGGTCCTGGAACGCGAGACCACGAAGGATGTTGAGGACGTCATGACGGAGCTGAGCCGCAGCGAGGACAAGCGACTGGTGCTGGCCACGGGCCGCGCCCACCCCGAGCTCGCGCAGGAGATCGCCGAGGAGCTGGGCACCGAGCTGCTCCCCATGAGCGCCTACGACTTCGCCAACGGCGAGATCTACGTGCGCTCGGGCGAGTCGGTGCGCGGCAAGGACGTGTTCATCATCCAGTCGCACCCGGCGCCGCTGAACAACCACCTCATGGAGCAGCTGATCATGGTGGACTCCATGAAGCGCGCCTCCGCCCGCCGCATCACAGTGGTCTCGCCGTTCTACCCATACGCCCGCCAGGACAAGAAGGGCCGCGGCCGCGAGCCGATCTCGGCCCGCCTCGTGGCGGACCTGTACAAGACCGCCGGCGCCTCCCGCGTGATGAGCGTGGACCTGCACACCGCCCAGATCCAGGGCTTCTTCGACGGCCCGGTGGACCACCTGTTCGCCATCCCGCTGCTGGCGGACCACATCCGCTCCAGCGTGGAGGGCGAGGAGGTCACGGTGGTCTCCCCGGACACCGGTCGCGTGCGCGTGGCGGAGCAGTGGGCGGACCGCCTGGGCGGCGTGCCGCTGGGCTTCGTGCACAAGAGCCGGGACCTCACCGTTCCGAACAAGGCCGAGTCCAAGACCGTGGTCGGGGACGTCGAGGGCCGCGTCTGCGTGCTGATCGACGACATGATCGACACCGGCGGCACCATCGCCGGCGCCGTGCAGATCCTCAAGGACGCCGGCGCCAAGGACGTCATCATCGCCGCCACGCACCCGGTGTTCTCGGACCCGGCCGCCCAGCGTCTCGGCGAGTGCGGCGCCCGTGAGGTCGTGGTGACCAACACCCTGCCCATCCCGGAGGAGAAGCGCTTCGAGACCCTCACCGTGCTCTCGATCGCCCCGCTGATCGCCCGCGCGATCCGCGAGGTCTTCGAGGACGGCTCGGTCACCAGCCTCTTCGACGGCGTCGCCTGACCATGGCCGAGCGCGTCGAGCCGGCCCACGGGGAAGACGGCGGCGCGGTGGCCGCGCCGCAGCCTCACCGTCCGCGCCTGCCGTTCTGGGCCTCCCTGCTGCTGAACGTGGTGGTGGCCCTCGCGGTCGTCGCCGTGGTGCAGGCCCTGTGGGTGAAGGTGTACTCGGTGCCGTCCGGCTCGATGGAGAACACCCTCGAGGTGGGGGACCGCATGCTGGTCAACCGCACCGCCTACCCGGACGGGATGGCGGAGTCCCAGGACGTGGTGGTCTTCACGGCCAACGAGGACTGGGCGCACCCCATGCCACCGGAGGGGGCCGTGGAGAACGCCGTCCGCACGTTCGGCGACCTCACCGGCATCGGCCGCTCGCACGAGCAGGCCCTGGTCAAGCGCGTGATCGGCACCGCGGGGCAGACCGTGGAGTGCTGCACCGCCGAGGGCGCCGTGACCGTGGACGGGGAGCCCCTGGATGAGCCGTACATCCACAACGACCTGCCGTTCATCCGGGACGAGCTGGACTGCGAGTCCGAGGTGATGTCCGCGCGCTGCTTCGGCCCGGTCACCGTGCCGGAGGACTCGATGCTCGTGCTCGGCGACCACCGCTCGAACTCGGCCGACTCCGTGATCGCGTGCCGCGGCATCCCCGCCGACCAGGCCGGGGACTGCGCGCGCTTCGTCACCCGCGAGGACATCGTGGGCGAGGTCTTCGTGACGGTGTGGCCGCCCACGCACTGGGGCGGGCACTGAGATACGTCGTGGTGGCGGCGTCGGGTCGGCGCATACGCAACGGCCAGGAGAAGGGAAAGGGGTGAGCGATCAGTGGCAGTCAAGCCGCGCTCTCCGAGGTCCCGCATCATCCGTCGTGTCGTCATCGCCTTGCCGGACAGCACGCGCCTGTCCGGGTTCCGAGCCCAGCCGGGGGGCGAGGACTTTGAGGTGTTCGACGCCATCGACAATCGTTCGGGTTCGGTGACAGAGCGCTTCGATGTGGAGCGGTTCCGGGACTTTTTCCAGCGTGATCCCCGTCCCGGTGAGATCGGCTGCACCCTGAGCCACATGGGGGTCATGCGAAGTTTTGCCGAGGAGGTCGGAGCTGACCATGACCTGTTACTCGTCGCGGAAGACGACGCGCGGTTTGCCGAGGATGCGGAAGCGGTGGTGCAAAGAATCGCACCATATGTTTCCACGACGTCCCTCGTCATCCTGGCTGATCCCTACGGGCCGGGTGGGCGGCGCGATCGATCGGTCGCGAGCCAGTCCGAGCACTTCGTTCAACTCTCGCTCCTTGCGCGCAGACTTCGGCACCCATCCCGCCTTGGTGTCGTGACCTTCGGTCGCTGGGGCGCTGGTTTGACCGGCACGGGGTACTACATGGTCACCCGGGCAGCAGCGCGTCTCATCACACGGGCGCTCGACGAGGACTTCGGGGGGAGGCCGTGGTGGGTGGCCGACTACCACGGGTTCTATCGGGACGAACTGGGCATCGATGTCCTCGCCGTGCGCCCCAACCTCGCCGGCTGGGAGGGGGAGTCGTCCATCCAGGACGACGAGCACGTGGGATGGCGCGCAGCGAATGATGCCGAGATCCCGCCCGTCGGCGTGGCCGACTTCCTAAGAGAATGGCGTCACCGGGCGCTCCGTAAGGCGCGATCGACGAAGTTCGATCTCCACTGGCGCCTGCGGATGTCACAGCAGAGGTAGGCTCCGAGCCCGGCCGCCTCAGCCGGCCGTGGCCAGCCCGGCGGAGACCAGGGCGTCCATCGCCTTCCGCACCCGGGCCTCGGCGTCCTCGGGAACGGGCCCTTCGGCGCGGAGGCAGGCCACCACGTCGACGGCCGTCCGCGGCTCGTCCAGCAGGAGCCAGACGGACGGGCCCAGACCTTCGAGCACGACCAGGCGGTCCGAGGCGAGCAGGACCAGGCGGCCGCTGTCGGTCAGGATGCCGTCGTCGACGGCGCAGCGGGACACCGCGCCCGGGACCGCCGCACCGACCGAGGCCCGCAGCTCCTCATCGGTGAGCGCCTCCCAGGCGGGGGTGACGGGCGTGGGCGGGGCCGCCAGGAGGCCGTCGACGACATCCCGCAGGTCCTCCGCTTCGGCGTAGACCAGGCGTTGGGCGCCGCCGACCGTGTCGAGGACGCGGCAGAGCGTCACGAGACCGCGGGGGAGCAGGGAGAGGGAGGATGTCTGGGGGACGAGCGCCTCGAGCGCGGCCACGAGTTCTATGGCCTCCGCCCGCGGCGTCACCGGGCCTGCCGGATCCCGCACGCGGTCCAGCACGGCGATCCGGGCCAGCCGGGCGTCGGGGAGGGTCGGACCGAGACCCAGGTCGTCCGGGCCTCGCTGGGTCTTCGGGCGCACCCCCCGTGACCCCAGCAGGGACAGCGGTTTGGGGTAGGGCGTGACGGTCAGGCCGTCCGGTGCGATGATCGCCGTCTCGTCGGTGAGGTAGGCGAAATGGGGTCCCAGCCGGCGCGTGGCCGTCGTCTTGCCCGTCCCGGACGCCGCCACCAGGACCATCGCCGCCCCGGTGTCCGGTGCGGCGAGGCACGCGGCATGGAACAGCAGGTGGGTGCCGCGGGCGGACTCGATCGCCCGCGAGGTCGCCAGGGACACCAGGTCCTCGTGCCACTGGAGCCACGGACGCGCGGTGTCGGCGCCGCGGTGCGCATCCGCGCGGGCCGGCGGCTCCACGGCCTCCACACCGCACCGGGCCCAGGACGCGATGACCTCCGCGCGCTCGTCTCCTGTGAGGCCGCTCACCGTCACGGCATCGAGACCGGTGCCGATGCGCAACGCGGTGGTCTCGCTCATGGCTTCGTCCTCCCCCTGGGCGCCGGGCATGGCTCACCCTTTCCATCCCGTGGCTGTCCGGTCAGTGTACTGAGCGCCGTGTGGGCGGCCATGGCGCCGCCCCACCGGCTGGCACGGGTCTTCGCCAGAGCCTCCCTATACTCGACACAGGTTCTCGGGCGCTGAGTGCGCCGTCCATCCGAGCTGAGGGAGGAGCCCGCATGGCAGCCCAGTCGCCCACGGCGGCGGTGACCGTGGTGATCCCGCACTACGGCGATCCGGCCCCCACCCTCGCCCTCGTCGACCGCCTGCTGAGCGATCCCGGAGACGCGCTGGCCGCCGTCGTGGTCTCGGACGACGCCTCGCCCACCCCGTACCCCGAGGCGCACGATCCGCGTCTGACCGTGGTGCGCCGCGAGCGCAACGGCGGCTTCGGCGCGAACGTGAACACCGGCCTGGCCGCGGTCACCACCGAGCTGGCCCTGGTCCTCAACTCGGACGCCGAGATCACGGGGGCGCAGATCGACGCTCTGGTGGCGGCGGCCGCCCCGTATCAGCCGGCCGTGGTCAGCCCGCAGGTCGTCAACGAGGACGGCACGCCGCAGTGGTCCGGGCGGCACTTCCCGACGGTCCTGCACCAGACCGTGGAGTGGCTGACTCCGCTGGCCCGCTTCCGTCACCTGGACGTGCTCCACGAGGCCGTGGGGCACGACGTCGCGGCGGCCCGGTCCGCCTCGCCCGTGGCGGTCGACTGGGTGATGGGCGCCGTGCTGCTCCTGCCGATGGCGCAGGTCCGCGCCGTCGGCGGGTTCGACGAGGAGTACTTCATGAATTCCGAGGAGGTCGACCTGCAGCGCCGCCTGCGCGAGCGCGGCGTGCCGTCGATCGTGGTGCCGGCCGTCCGTGTGCCGCACGGGCTGCACGGCTCCTCGGACCCGCTGCGCCGGCGCGGCTGGCTGGTGGATTCCCGGTACCGCTACGCCCGGAAGTTCGGTCACCCCCGGGTCCTCAAGGCCGCGCTCACCGCGGCGACGGGGGCGAACTTCGCCGTGAACGTGCTCCGGCAGGCCCGGGGTGTGGACGTGGACGCCCGCGCCGTGCTCCGGGACGAGCACGAGCTGGTCTGGAAGGGGCGGCGCCGATGAGCGCCACCGGCTACACCGTGCCCGCGCCGCCCGACGCGCGGCGCGGCCGCTCCCCGGAACGGCTGTTACTCGTCTCGCCGGCGTTCCACGGTTATCACCGCTCCATCGCGGCGGCGTGGGCGGCCCAGGGCTTCGACGTCACGGTGCACTGCTACGACGCCTACGCCACGCTCGGCATGAAGCTGCGGAACAAGGGGCTGCTCGAGCTGCCGCAGAAGGCGGGCGTGGACCGCACGGCCGCGCGGGTCGCCTGGGACACGGGGCGGGCCGTGGCCGCGCTGCGGGAAGCCCGGCCGGACCGCGTGCTCGTCATCAAGGGGGACTCGCTGGGCGAGGACTTCTGGTCCGCGATCCTCGATGCGGGCCTGCCCCGCATGCTCTGGCTGTACGACGACCTCGCGCGGCACGACTACTCGATGGAGTTCCTGCGCTCCGTCGGGCCGGTGCTCAGCTACGCCCGCTCCGAGGCCGAGCTGCTGGCCGGCGAGGGCGTGGACGCCCACTACATGCCCAACGGTTTCGACCCGGCGATGGCGTTGCCCCAGGTGCCGCGGCGTGACGAACTGGTCTTCGTGGGCTCGCGCTACCCGAATCGCGTGGAGCTGCTCTCGCGCCTGGCCGCGGCCGGGGTGCCGGTGCGCGCCTACGGGCGTCAGTGGAGCCACCACCCGGTGGACCGCCTGCGCACGTGGGAGCTGACCCGGCCGGACCTGCCGGCCGAACGGGACATCCCCCTCGAGGAGGCGTACGCCGTGCAGGCGGCCGCCGCGGGCGCCATCAACATCCACGGCCTGCAGGCCGGCCACGCGATGCGGACCTTCGAGGTGCCCGGCATGGGCGGTCTCCAGCTCGTCGATCGGGCCGACGTGGCCGAGTTCTACGTCCCGGACGAGGAGGTGCTCGTCTTCGAGGACGCGGACCACCTCATCGAGCTGGGCCGCCGGGTCGTTGCGGACCCTGCCTGGGGAGCGCGCATCCGGGAGGCCGGCCGCCGCCGGTCGCACGCGGAGCACACGTTCGCGCACCGGGCGGCCATGGCCCAGGGGTGGTGGGCATGACCGACGCGCCCCTCTTCTGGCGCTCCGAGGACCTGCCGCGCTGGCACGCGTGGCAGCGCGCCCAGTGGCCGCTGACCCGGCGGGCCGCGGACACCGCGCGCTCGACCGTGCGCGGCGTGGCCGGCGCCCTGACACGCCGCCGGTTCACCGGCGACGACGTCCCGCGCCTGCTCCTGCCGGCGGGGGACGTGCACACCCTCGTCGCCCTCGAGTCCTTCGGCCCCACGCAGCTGGCCGCGCTGGCCTCGCCCGTGGCCGCCCTGGCCACCGCGCGGCCGGAGGCCGCCGCCGGGGTCGGCTGGGTGCTGCCCGCCGGTGACGCACCCGCCCTGCCCGGGGCCGCGGGCCACCGGGAGCACGCCGCCACCGCCGACGTCGTGAGGGATCGCCTGTCCGGGCTCCGCCGCGTCCTGGTGGCGGGGGAGTACCTGCCCTCGGGTCGCGCCGCCGTGCGCTGGGCCCGGCAGCGGGGGGCGCGCATCGGCGTCGTCCAGCACGGGCTGCTGGCCGTGTCCACGCCGCCCGTCCCGCAGGGCGCCACCCTGTACGCCTTCACGAGCGCGGACGCGGACTGGTGGACCCAGGGCCGCGCCGATGTGGAGGCCGTCCCGGTGGGATCGGTGCTGCTCGAGCAGGCCCGCCGGACCGCGCCCGCGCTCTCGGGCGCCGGAGACGACGGCCCCGGGGTGTTCCTCGGCCAGCTGCACGGCGCCGAGCTGCCCCGCCGGGACTTCGCCGCAGCCGCCGAACAGTACGTGCGGGCCACCGGGGCCGCCTACCGCCCCCACCCGGCCGAGCGGGACCGTCTCTCCCGCGGCCAGCACGCGGCCTGGCGCAGGGCCGGCGTGCGGATCGACGACGCCGGGGCGCCCCTCGTCGCCACCCGCGGGCCCGTGGCCGCCGTCTTCTCCACCGGGATCCTCGAGGCCGCGCAGGCCGGCAGGCCCGCGTGGGCCGTCCACCCGGAGCCGCCCGCCTGGCTCGAGGGGTTCTGGCAGCGCTACGGCATGACCCGGTGGCGGCCCGGCCGCACCCCGGAGCCCACCCCGCCCCTGGCCTCGCCGACCGCGGACCCCGCGGCCGCGATCGCCGAGCACGTCTGGAAGGAGACCGCGTGAGCATCCTGTGCGTCATCCCCGTGCGCGGCGGGTCCCGGGGGCTGCCCGGCAAGAACATCCGCCTCCTGGGCGGCCACCCGCTCGTCGCCTGGACCATCCAGGCCGCCCTCGAGGCGGAGGAGGACCTGCACGTGGTGGTCTCCACGGACTCGGCCGAGATCGCCGAGGTCGCCCTCCGCTACGGCGCGGACGTGCCGGGCCTGCGTCCGGCCCACCTGGCCCAGGACTCGACCCCCACCGAGCCCGTGATCGAGCACGTGCTCGCGGCCGAGCGCGCGGCCGGCGTCGAACCCGAGGGCGTGATGCTGCTCCAGGCCACCAGCCCGCTGCGCCTGCCCGGCACCCTGGACCGCGCCGTGCGGCAGTTCCGACAGACGGGGGTGGACTCGCTGGTCGGCGTCGTCCCGGTGTCCCCGTTCCTGTGGCGCCATCCCGAGGATCCCGACGGGGAGCCGATCCCGGACTTCGACGTCACGGCGCGCAAGCGCCGGCAGGACATGTCGCGCGCCGACCTGCGGTTCCGCGAGAACGGCTCGCTGTATGTGACGCGCCCCTGGGTCTATGACCGGCTGCACAACCGGCTCGGCGGCCGGATCGGCATGCTGGAGCTCGACGACCTCGAGGGCGTGGACATCGACACCGAGCTGGACTTCGCCCTGGCCGAGCAGCAGATGGACCAGTACCTGGCGGTCCAGAAGGTGCTCCAGCGCCACCCCGACCTCGGTGCCCCGTACACCGCCGAGACCCCCACCACCGGCCCGAACCGCATCCCCGGAGGCGCGCAGTGATCATCGAACGCAGGCTCACCCCCTACCTCGTCTTCCCCGAGGACTCGCTCCTGGCCGCCCTGCAGAAGATGACCGACAACCGCGAGCGCACCGTGTTCGTGGTGGATTCCCACGGTTTCCTCGTCGGCTCCCTGACGGACGGGGACGTGCGCCGCTGGCTCGTGGCGCAGCCGGAGGCGTCGCTGGATGTGGCCGCGGCCGACGTCGCCCATCGCGACCCGGCGACGGCGCCCCTGGGCGCCTCCCCGGCCGAGATGCGCGAGGCCCTGCCCACCGGGGCGCTGCACCTGCCGCTGCTGGACGAGCGCGGCCGCCTGACGGCCCTGGCGATCAACCGGGAGGCGGAGCTGCGGATCGGCGGGCACCGGATCGGGGAGGGCCACCCGGCGTTCCTGATCGCGGAGATCGGCAACAACCACCAGGGCGATGTGGACCTGGCCCGCCGTCTCGTGGACCTGGCCGTCGAGGCGGGCGCGGATGCCGTGAAGTTCCAGCTGCGGGACATGGACGCCCTGTACCGGCAGTCCGGTGCGGCCACCGCCGGCGAGGACCTGGGGGCCCAGCGCACCCTGGACGAGCTGGCCAAGTTCTCGCTCTCCGCCGAGGACATGGTGCGGGTGTTCGACCACGTCCGGGACGCCGGCGTCGCCCTGATGTGCACCCCGTGGGACGCCCCGTCCATGCGGGTGCTGCGCGAGTACCCGGTGGACGGCGTGAAGATCGCCTCGGCGGACCTGACGAACCACGGTCTGCTGCGGGACGCGGCCGCCTCCGGCCTGCCGATGGTGCTCTCCACCGGCATGTCCCGGGAGGAGGAGATCCGCGAGGCGGCGGCCCTCGTGCGCTCCTCCGGTGTCCCCTTCGCGATGCTGCACGCCCAGTCCACGTACCCCGCCCCCTACAAGGACGTGAACCTGGCCTACCTGGACCGGCTCGCGGAGATCGCGCAGACGCCGGTGGGCTACTCGGGCCACGAGCGCGGCTTTCACGTGGCCCTGGCCGCGGTGGCCCGCGGGGCCTCGATCATCGAGAAGCACTTCACCGTGGACCGCGGGCTCGAGGGCAACGACCACAAGGTCTCCCTCCTGCCGGAGGAGTTCGCCCAGATGGTCCGGCAGACCCGGGACATCGAGGAGTCGATCGGCGTCGGGAACGAGCGCGTGGTCTCCACGGGCGAGGCGATGAACCGCATCAACCTGGCCAAGTCCCTGGTGGCGGCCCGTCCGCTGCAGGCCGGCGCCACGATCACCGCCGAGGACGTGACCGTGAAGTCCCCGGGCCGCGGCTTGCAGCCCAACGAGCTGCCGCGCCTGGTCGGCCGCACGCTGCACCGCGAGATGGCCGAGGGCGACTTCTTCTTCGCCGGCGACCTCACGGACACGGTGCCCACCGGGCGCCAGTTTCAGTTCCGGCGCCCCTGGGGCCTGCCGGTGCGCTACCACGACGTCGCGGCGCTGACGAAGGACTGCACCCCGGACTTCCTGGAGTTCCACTTCTCCTACAAGGACCTCGAGATCGACATCGACTCGGTGTTCACCGAGCCCATGCCGATGGGCTTCACCACCCACCTGCCGGACATCTTCTCCGGCGACTTCCTCGTGGACCTGGCCAGCGACGACGACGCCGTGTGGGAGCGCTCGATCGCCGAGGTGCAGCGCACGATCGACATCACCCGGGACCTGAAGCGCTGGTTCCCGTCCGAGGAGGCGCCCATCATGGTCATCACCATGGGCGGGTTCACCCTGGACCGGCACATCCGCCCGGAGGAGCGGCTGCCGAAGTACGCGCGCATCGCCGAGGCCGTGCAGCGCCTGGACACCTCCGGCATCCGGATCGCCGCGCAGACGCTGCCGCCGTTCCCGTGGCTGATGGGCGGTCAGCAGTACCACAACCTCTTCATGGACCCGGACGACACCGTGGCGTTCGTGGAGGCCACGGGGGTGCCCCTGTGCCTGGACACCTCCCACTCCAAGCTCTCCGCCACGTTCCTCGGGATCCCCTTCTCCGAGATGGTGGAGAAGCTGGCCCCGCACACCATCCACCTGCACCTCGTGGACGCCACCGGTGTGGACGGGGAGGGTCCGCAGATCGGCGAGGGCGACGTCGACTGGCCCGTGCTGTGCGAGCAGCTGGACCGCCTGGCCCCCGGGGTGAGCTTCATCCCGGAGATCTGGCAGGGCCACATCAACAACGGCGAGGGGTTCTGGACGGCCCTGGACCGCCTGGAGCAGTGGCTGTGATCCCCGAGGTCGCGACGACCACCCCGGCCCCGCTGACGCTCTGGGTGGTGCCCGTCGCCGACCTCGGCGGCGTGGCCCGGCACGTCCTCGACGTCGCGCGCGTGGGTCTGCCCGGTCTGCGTCTGGCGGTGCTCTGCCCCGAGGGGCCGCTCGCCGAGCGCCTGCGCGAGCAGGGTGCGGCGGTGTTCACCGGGGGCGTCGGCCCCGACGCCGGCCTGGCCGCCTCGGTGCGGACGCTCCGCACGGCGGTGCGCACCCTGCGCCCGGCCGCGGTCCATACGCATCTGGCCTACGCCGACCTCGCGGCCTTCACGGCGCTGGGCGCGGGGCGGGCCGTGCGGCGGGCCGGTGCGCCGGCGCTGCTCAGCACCGAGCACGGGATCGCCCCGGACGATGGGCTGTACAACCGCGCCGCGGCGGCCCGGGTGAAGAACGCCGCGCACCGCGCCCGGCTGCGCGGCACGGACCTCGTGATCGCGGTGGCGCAGTCCACCGCGGACGTGCTGCACCGCAAGTGGGGTGCGGGGGCGCCCCTCACCGTGGTGCGCAACGGCGTGGACGTGCCCGCCGTGCGCGCCGCGGCCGCGGGGCAGCGGCGCGCACCGGGGGAGGGGCTGCGGATCCTGTCCCTGTCCCGGCTGGCCCCCGAGAAGAATCTCGACCGGCTGATCGCCGCACTGCCCGCCCTGCTGGAGCGCGACCCCGGGACGCGGTTGACGCTGGCCGGCACCGGGCCGCTCGCGGCGGCGCTGCGTGCGCAGGCCGAGGACCTCGGTGTCGCGGATGCGGTCGACCTGCCCGGCTTCGTGGAGCCGTGGGGGGCCATGGCCGAGCACGACGTGCTGATGCAGCTCTCCTCGTGGGAGAACCTCAGCTACACCCTGCTCGACGCCGCGGCCGCCGGCCTGCCCGCCGTCGCCACGGACGTGGGAGGCAACGGGGAGATCCTGCCCCCGAGCGCCTGGTCCACGAGACCACGCCGGCGGCCATCGCCGACGCCGTCATGCGTGCCGCGGTCGAGGGCCCGGGCGAGGTGCGCGTGGACGATGTGGAGACGATGGCCCGGGCGACCGCCGAGGCGACCCTCGAGGTGCTCGGGCGCCGGGTGGGGAAGACCTCGGGATGACCGGACGCATCTGGATCCTGGCGAACCAGGGCGAGGTGGGCGGCGGCGAGGTCATGCTGCACCACCTCGCCACGGCGTTGCGCGAGCTCGGGCGGGACGTGGGCGTCGTGGCCCCGGCGCACCCGGCCGAGACCGCCGATTGTCTGGCCGCGGACGGCTTCGACGTGGTCCGCGTGGGCGGGCCCGGACGCCTGGGGTACCTGCGCGCTCTCCGGGCCTGGGACCGTGGCCGAGGCAAGGACGACGTCGCCTGGTGCAACGGGCTGCTGCCGGCCACGGCGCTGGCCGGCCGGCCGCGCCGGATCGTGCACCTGCATCAGGTGCCCGAGAAGCCGGTTCTGCGGGTGTTCTCCGTCCTGGCGCGTCCCGGCGCGCTCGCGGTCCTCGCGCCTTCCCGATTCGCGGCAAACCGCATCCGCGGGGCCCGCGTGCTCCACAACTGGGTTCCGGGTCCGAGGACGCCGCAGGAAGGGCGGGCCCGCGATGCCGATGAGCCGCTGACCGTGGGTTTCCTCGGCCGGCTGTCCGAGGACAAGGGCATCCGGACGCTGTTAGAGGCCGCCGCGCTGCTGCGGAGGACCGACCCGGGTGCTTTCGTGTTCCGTGTCGCGGGGGAGAGCCGGTTCGTGGCGGAGGACGAGGCCGAGCGGCTCGCCACCGCCCTGACGGCAGCCGGTGAGGACGTTCGGGTGCTCGGCTGGCAGGACACCGCCGAGTTCCTGACCTCCGTGGACGTGCTGGCCGTGCCGTCGCAGTGGGCCGAGGTCTTCGGCCTGGTGACGGCCGAGGCGATGGCCGCGGGCGTTCCGGTGGTGGCTTCCGATGCGGGGGCCGTTCCCGAGGTGGTCGGCAGCGATCACCCCTTCGTCTTTCCGCAGCGGGACGCCGCCGCGCTCGCGGGCTGCCTGCGGGCCGTGCGCGCGGTCGATCTGGGCGCGGTAGCCCACTCCCAGCGGCACCGCTGGGAGTCGCTGTTCTCACCCGAGGCCGGACGCGCCGCCGTCGCCGAGCTCCTGGATGACCTGTCCCTATGAACCCCGCGGAGGACACATGACCGAGACGCCCCTGACCCCCGAGGCCAGCGTGATCGTCCCCAGCCGGGGCGGAGCCCAGCGGCTGCCGCGCCTGATCGGCGCCCTCGCCGCGCAGGAGGACGCCCCGCCGTTCGAGGTCCACGTGGTCGTGGACGGGGATGTGGACGGGTCGGAAGCGGAGCTCGCGCAGTTGGCCGCGGATCATCCGGGCCTGGACTTGAGCTGGACCGTCTTCGGCGAGAACCGCGGACGGGTCGCCGCGCTCAACGCAGGTGCCGACGCGACGTCCGGCCGCATCCTCATCCGCGCCGACGACGATCTCGAGCCCGGACCTCACTACATCCGGGACCACGTAGCCGCGCACGCGGGCGGGCCTGGCGGAGCAATCGGACTTTACTTGAACGTCCTGGAGTCCACCCCGTATCAGCGTGCCTACGGTGACGCCCAGGACGTCCTGCACCGCGAGCACGCGTATGCGCTGCCAGCGGATCGGCAATGGCGGCACTGGGCGGGCAACGTGTCCGTCCCCCGTGCCCTGCACGAGCAGATCGGCGGCTACGACCCGGACTACCGACAGTACGGGTGGGAGGACATCGACTACGGCTACCGGCTGCACGCGGCAGGCTACCCGGTGTTGATTCGCCCCGAGCTGGAGACGCGGCACCACGCTGCCGCCGTGACGACGCACTCGAAGGCGGTGCGGGCCTTGCACGGCACGGCCGCGCGGAACCTGTTCGTGAGCAAGCACGGGGCGGCACCGCTCGGCACCATCGGTGCTCCGCGAGGCGCGTGGGGTGCTGCCGTGCGCCTGGTGGCGTTGAGCACCACCGAGGCCACGCTCACGCGCTCCAGTGCGTTGATCGACGCCGTCGCGGACCACCTGCCCCGGGGGCTTGCCCGTCGACTCATCGCCCTCCAGGTGGAGGGTGCCGCCGAGGCCGGGCGGGCTCATCCCCACCGCGCGCAACGGGCCATCTGAGGCGACACGATGTCGGAACAGACCCCCGCAACAATCGCCATCGCCCACGACTACCTCACCCAGAAGGGCGGGGCGGAACGGGTGGTGCTCGCCCTGCACCGGATGTGGCCGGACGCGCCCATCTACACGACGTTCTACGACCCCGAGGGCACGTTCCCCGAGTTCAAGGACGCGCACATCGTCACCTCGCCCCTGAACCGGGTGGGGGTGCTGCGGAAGGACCCGCGGAGGGCACTGCCGCTGCTGCCCCTGGCCTCCTCACTGATGCACGTGAAGGAGTCCGTCGCCGTCGTCTCGACCTCCGGCTGGGCGCACGGATTCCGGTACGACGGCGCCACGCTCGTCTACTGCCACACCCCGGCGCGCTGGGTGTACCTGCTGGACGACTACCTGGGCGAGGGCGGCCGGGACAGCATCAAAGGCCGGATCGCTCGCGTGCTGCGGCCGGGCCTGCAGATGTGGGACCGCGCGGCCGTCCGGCGTCGATCGCGCTATGTGGCCAACTCCACGG
Organism: Micrococcus sp. R8502A1; assembly: GCF_006704135.1. Taxonomy (NCBI): domain Bacteria; kingdom Bacillati; phylum Actinomycetota; class Actinomycetes; order Micrococcales; family Micrococcaceae; genus Micrococcus; species Micrococcus sp. R8502A1. The sequence continues at coordinate 9,062 of NZ_VIGS01000027.1, read as the reverse complement.
TGGTGAAGAAGCGGATCGAAGACGTCTACGGGCTCGAGGGCGTGGACCTGGTGTTCCCGCCGCACTCCGTGAGCACGGATGGCCCGCAGGAGCCGATCCCCGGCGCCGAGCGGCTGGCGGAGGACGGCTTCCTGCTGTCGGTCGCGCGGCTCATGCCGTACAAGCACGTGGACGTGGCCATCGAGGCAGCGGCCCGCGCGGGGCGGCCGCTCGTGGTGATCGGCAAGGGCCCGGAGGAGGCCCGGCTGAGGGCGATGGCGGGGGAGGACGTGGTGTTCGGCCAGGACCTCACCGACGCGCAGCTGCGCTGGGCATACGCGCACGCGACGGCACTGATCGCCGCGAGCCACGAGGACTTCGGGATCACGCCGCTCGAGGCGAGCGCGTGGGGCGTGCCCACCGTGGCGCTGCGCGCCGGCGGCTACCTGGACACCATCGTGGAAGGAATCAACGGGGTGTTCGTGCAGGAGCCGACGGTGGATGCGGTGGCCGAGGGGGTGGAACGTCTGCTGGCCCATGACTGGGACCGGGCAGCGATGCAGGCGCACGCGGAGCGGTTCTCCGAGGAGGAGTTCGGCCGACGCATCCGTGCACGGGTCGCGGAACTGCCGGCTGGGCACGCACGTTGAGGCAGGCGATAGCGAGATGTACGCAGTGATCGACAGGATTCGAAAGGCAGGACGCATGGACATTCTCCACTCCGCTCGTCGGCTCAAGCACCGTCTCTGGCTGGCGCAAAGGCACGGAGCACATGTGGTGACGGAGGGGCGGGACCTCATCTACCGGATGAGCTCGGCGGTGTCTCCTGCCCGCTACGACGCCGCCCGATATGAGCTGGACTTCACGGCCCTCACGGGTCGCGACACGTCCTGGAAGCCCGACCGGCCGATTCCCCGTGTGGTGTGGTGCGTCTGGTCAGGGACGAATGCCATGTCTGCCAATCGCGCCGCCTGCCTGCAGTCCATCCGCGAGGTCCAGCACGATCTGGACGTCCGGCTTGTCACTCCCGACACCTTGCACGAGGTGGTGGTGGACGGTCACCCGCTCCATCCGTCCTATGAGCACCTGTCGGATGTCCATCGCTCGGATTACCTCCACGCATATCTGATGCACCATCACGGCGGTGCGTTCACGGGTATCAAGAAGCACCACCACGCGTGGGCACCGCTCGTCGAGGACATGCAGGAGGACGTGGACGCGTGGGTCACCGGATATCGCGTGCCACGGTCCTCCGAAGCGGCGTACTTCCACGGCCCGCTCGGGCGGGACGTCCGCAAGAACTTCCATCTCCTCCTCGGATTCAGCGGCAAGATCGTCCGACCGGGAAGCCCGCTGACGTCGGAGTGGCTGGCAGAGGTGGAGCGCCGGCTCGACTACTACGGTTCGCTGCTGGCCCAGGCGCCGGGCAACGTCTACGGAGACAATCCCGGGTATCCGGTGCCCTGGACGCGCATCGGGTCACAGGTGTTCGAACCCCTCACCCTCAAGTATCGCGAGCACATCCGGATCGATCCGCGGCTCAAGCCCCAACTGTGGGGGCACCGCTGATCGCAGTGACCGGCCGACACTCGCGGTGAATCCCCTGAGTTCCTCTGACCCTCCTTGTCACGGAAGGGCAGATCGGGCGGCCGCCAGGGTGGACTCGGCCGCGCTCACCGCCCGGACTCGAGCATTTCCAGGAGGTACCGTCCGTACCCCGACTTCACGAGCGGCTCGGCGCGCTCGCGCAGCTCGTCGTCGGTGAGTAGTCCCTGACGCCAGGCCGCCTCCTGCGGAGAACCGGCCGTCAGATGCCCTCATGCATGTGGAGGAGCCGGTGGCGGTGGTCTCCACCTCCGGGTGGGCGCACGGCTTCCGGTACGACGGCGCGACACTGGTGTGCAGCCACACGCCGGCACGCTGGGTGTATCTGCTGGAGGACTACTCGGGTGAGGACGGCCGGAACAGCATCAAGGGCCTGGAGGCCCGCGCGCTGCGGCCGGCGCTGCGGGTCTGGGACCGCGGCCGCTCAGCGCATCGGCCAGCGGCTCCTGGAGATCGGCAAGGGCCCGGAGGAGGCCCGAATCAAGGCCCTGGCCGGCTCGGAGGCGGTCTTCGCCCAGGACATCACCGACGCGCAGCTGCGCTGGGCGTACGCGCACGTGACCGCGCTGCTGGCCGTGAGCCATGTGGACCTCGGCATCACCCCATTGGAGGCCAGCGCCTGGGGTGTGCCCACCGTGGCCCTGCGGGCCGGTGGCTACCTGGGCACCATCGTGGAGGGCGTCAACAGGGTATTCGTGGAGGAGCCGACGGTGGATGCGGTGGCCGACGGAGTGGAACGTCTGTTGGTGCATGACTGGGACCGGGCGGCGATGCAGGCACACGCCGAGCGGTTCTCCGAAGTGGAGTTCGGGCGGCGGATCCGTGGCCTGTTGGGCGAGGTGGCACACCCGTAAGCGGGGGACGGCCCGGACCCGGGGCGGGCCGTACGAACGCGAGGTACGGGCCCAGGGCCTAGCTAGTGTTGGCCTCTGCGGTCCTCAACGGATTGCTGGTCGTGGCCCTCCTGTGGGTCGTAGGGCAAGTGGGCATTCGCACCTTGGCCCAGGAAGCAGGCATCGTCGAGCCTCGCCGTCCGGCGTATGACACGTAGGCGGCAGGGCAGTTCGATGGGCTGCCAGACGCCGCCGGGGCCGAATGGTGGGATCCGGCCGAGGCCCTCTCGTCGCCGGGCATGCTCCGTCGTGACGGAGTCCACCTCACCGGACGCGGCTATGAAGCGATGCGGGAGCGAATCGCCACTCTCACAGACGTGTCCCGTTCGCTGGCGTCCGGCCCCTGACGCAGACGGTCGTACTTCGACGCGGCGCATGCCGGGTGCGTTGGAGTGGGTGCCGCCCGTGCGCGGATGCGTACGTGGTAGTTGGTACGGCTATCGCTCACGATGCCGCGGCCGCCGCGCGGGGGCGGGCGTGGGGGATGGCGGCGATGTCCCGCGCGGTGAGGAGATCGAGCCACATGTCCGCGACGATCGAAGGCTCGAAGTCCGAGCCGACGCGCCCGCAGGCCTCGACGAGCCCGGCGAGCCGGTCCGGGCTGTCCAGGAGGGCCCGGAGGGCCTCCGCCATCTCGGCGGGCTCGGCGCTCGGCAGGGCGAGCCCGCACCGGTCCAGGAGCTCGGCGAGCCCGGCCGAGACGGGGCGCCCCGCCGTCGGGACGCCACAACGCAGCGCCTCGACCGCCGACATCGAGAGACCCTCGAAGTCGGAAGCGACGAGGTGAAGCGTCGCGCCAGTGAACACGGCCGCTGGGTCGTCGGACCAGCCGCAGAAGCGGATGCGGTCCCGGTGGGCCGCCTCGTCGGCCAGGCGGGCCAGGGACTCCTCCTGGTCCCCGGTGCCCCAAATCTCGAGCACGACGTCGGGCACGTCCGCCGCGAGGGCGTCGAACGCCCGGATAGTCAGGTCGACGCGCTTCTCGGCGGACAGACGTCCGAACGAGACGATCCGCCTCCTCCCGTCCGCGTCCGTCCGCGGCGCGGCCGCGGGCACGGTGCCGCTCGGGTTCGCGATGGCGCCCACGGGCACGCCCTGCGTGTCGGCGATCGGCTGCATGTAGGACGGGTGGAGGGCCACCACGGCATCGACCGCGTCGAGGGCCGGGAAGGGGACGTCCCAACCCAGCCGTTCCAGGCCCTCCGGACTGGTGTGGACGTGGGCCACGAGGAACGGGGCGTCCGCCTCGGGCCGGACGTGGCCGGCCTCGCTGAGACAGGTCAGCGTGTCGGGGTTCGCGAAGACGATCGCTGTGTCCCCGCCGAATCGCGCGAGGTGCCGGCGCAGGCGCCGGGCCCGCCACCGCCGCCAGAGCGGGGTGAGAGCCGTCTTGACCGCCAGCTTCGCCCCTAGCGGTCCCGGATGGTCCGCTGCCAGGGGATGGTCCCCGGTCCAGTGCCGGAGCCGGTCGACCTCGAACACCGGCCCAGGGACGCGCGGCTCTTTGGCGGGCGGGTGGATCGACAGGTAGGAGACCGTCAGGCCCCGCCGCACGAACTCGGCCGCCAGCTCGTCGACGACCGTCGTGATGCCCCCGGCCTGGGACGTGCAGCGGCAGGCGAAGACGACGTGCCGGACGCCCTCGCCGCCGGACGGCTCGGGAGCGGTCTCCGGCCGGCCCCGCCCGGCCCGGTCCTGCGCGCTCACCGCCCGGACTCCAGCAGCTCCAGGAGGTACCGTCCGTACCCCGACTTCACGAGCGGCTCGGCCCGCTCTCGGAGTTCGTCGTCGGTGAGCAGGCCCTGGCGCCAGGCGACCTCCTCGGGCGCGCCGACCTTGAGGCCCTGCCGTGACTCGATGGTGCGGATGAAGTTGGAGGCGTCGTTCAGGTCGTGGAACGTGCCGGTGTCCAGCCATGCGGTGCCCCGGGGGAGGACCTCCACGTTGAGGGTGCCGCGTTCCAGATAGGTGCGGTTCACGTCGGTGATCTCCAGCTCGCCGCGCGCCGACGGCTTGAGGTTCTTCGCGATCTCGACGACGTCGTTGTCGTAGAAGTACAGCCCGGGCACCGCATAGTTGCTCTTCGGCTCCGCGGGCTTCTCCTCCAGTGAGATGGCCTTGCCGGCGTCGTCGAACTCCACCACGCCGTAGGCGCTGGGGTCCACCACCCAGTAGCCGAACACGGTGGCACCGTCGACCTGGGCGTGACGGCGCAGCTGCTGGCCCATGCCGGGGCCGTAGAAGATGTTGTCCCCCAAGACGAGCGCGACATGCTCGTCGCCGATGTGGTCCTCTCCCAGGATGAACGCCTGTGCCAGGCCGTCGGGGGAGGGCTGCTGGACGTAGCTGAGCGAGATCCCGAACTGGGAGCCGTCGCCCAGGAGCCGCTGGAACTGTTCCGCGTCGTGCGGGGTGGTGATCACCAGAATGTCGCTGATTCCGGCCAGGATGAGCGTGGACAGCGGGTAGTAGATCATCGGCTTGTCGTAGACGGGCACGAGCTGCTTCGAGATGGCATGGGTGATGGGATGCAGGCGGGAGCCGGTGCCGCCGGCGAGGATGATGCCTTTCATACGCGACTTCGACGTCCCTTCAACGCTCGGTGAGTGCGTGTCTACCGGGCACCCTACCGGGATAGGATCGAGATGTGAGCCAGACAAGCGCGCTGCCAGAAATCAGCGTGATCATCCCCGCGTTCAACGCAGAGCGCTTCCTCCCTCTGCAGTTGGAGGCCCTGGATGCCCAGAGCGGAGCTCCTTCCTACGAGGTCGTCGTCGTGGACAACGCCTCCACCGACGGAACTGCCTCCGTGGTCCACCGGCTGGCTCGGGAGGTCTCATACCCATTGCGTCTGGTGAGCGCACCCGAGCACCAAGGCCCGGGATTCGCACGAAATGTGGGGGCGGCGCATGCTCACGCGGATCTCCTCATGTTCGCCGACGCCGACGATGTGGTGTCCCGGTGGTGGGTGCGCAACGGCGCTCGGGCCTTCGAATCCTCGGACCTCTGGTCCGGCGGCGCACCGTTCATGACCGATGAGCAGATGCGCGAGGGCGTCGAAGGCGCCCGGCGCGCCTTCGATGACAGCGATGAATGGCATGCGCCGGTGCCAGGGGATCTCCGGAACGCGTTTCCCGTGCTGATGGGGGGAGACTTCGGTGTGACGCGGGAGGTGTTCGAACGGGTCGGTGGATTCGATCACTCCCTGGGAGCCGTCTATGAGGACAACGACTTCGCCGTGCGAGCGCACCTCAAGGGCATCCGCGTGGACGAGGCCGCAGCCGTCCGGATCGCTTACCGAGGCAAGTGGGACATGCGGTTCCGGACCCGCCTGGCTCGGCGATCGGCCAAGGCTCACAGCCTCGTCACCACTCGATACGAGCTCGGGCGGCAGTCCCATTTCCCCAACCCGTGGGTGGAATTTGCACGAACGGGGGCCAGCGCTGCTCTGATGACCCTCGGCTGCAAGACTCCGGACTGGGACGGGGTGCGGCTTCGCGCGCTGACCGCGGCGGGAGCTGCGGCGGGTCGTGTGGAGTACCGGTGGATGAGACGCGGCCCCCAACCGCAGATCGGGCTGGGCTACAGGCGAGCTGATTCGTCTCCGTTCCCACAGGCGGACGCGGCAGGAGCCCGGGAGAACAGCGAAGAGGTCCTCGCGGCCAGCGTGGTCATCCCGGCCCGCAATGCTGAGGGGTGGATCGCCGAGCAGCTCGATTCTCTCGCCGCCCAGTGTGATGCCCCGCTCTTCGAGGTCGTCGTGGCCGACAACGGCAGCTACGACCGGACCGTGCAGATCGCCCTCTCTCACCCGGCACCGTTCCAGGTCCGGGTTGTCGACGCATCCGGTGTCCCCAGCGCATCGCACGCGAGAAATGTCGGGGCACGTCTGGCCCGAGGCCATGTGCTGTTGTTCTGCGACGCCGATGACTTTGTCGGCGATCGTTGGGTGGGTGAGCTCTACCGGGCCGTCACCTCGGGGCCTCAGCTGGTCGCCCGCGGCGTCCTGGAGCACAGTCGATTCAATGACGTGGACGTCTTGGCGGCCTATCGGATTGACCCGGCACAAGATCTCCACGACACCGAGGACTCCCCTCGAATAGAGACGGTCTCCGACGGATTCGCCGGCTACCTTGCGACGGTCACGGGCAACAACTTTGCCATCCGTCGAGATGACTACCTCGAACTCGGTGGCATGGATCCCGCATATCCCGGTGGGTCGGAGGAGACCGACTTCGTCTGGCGGGCTCAGGAAGCTGGTTTCGCCGTCGTTCAGGCTGCCGGTGCGGTCGTGTACTACCGCCTTCGGACGACTCCTGTCGCGATTTTCCAGCAGCAACGAAACCAACAGCGTGGTCGCATGTATCTGTGGACGCGGTACCGAGACCGGGGAATGAGCGGCCCCAGCGTGAAGGCGTCGGTCTTCGCGATTTCGCGACACATGCCGATGTGGCCGTTCCTTCGACGCGACCGCGGGCGGGTCCTCGCCTGGGCGTACACCGTCGGTGCCCACGTCGGGGCGCTCGAGGGCATGGCACGCTACCGCCGCCCGGCCCTCCTCCGCAGCCGACGTCCCGGCTCCGGCGGCGGGACCGCGGCATGACCTGGGTGGTGACCGGAGGGGCCGGGTACATCGGCGCCCACGTGGTGCGCGCCCTGCAGGGGGCGGGCATGGACGTGGCCGTCGTCGACGACCTCTCGATCGGGTTCGCGGACTTCGTGCCCGCCGACGTGCCCCTGCTCCGGGCCGACGTCGGCGACGTCGGGCAGGTGGCGGCGTTCCTGACGCGCGTGGGCGCCGCCGGCGTTGTGCACGTGGCCGGGTACAAGTTCGCGGGCGAGTCCGTCCGCGAGCCGCTGCACACCTACCGCGTGAACGTGCGCGGCACCCTGGGCGTGCTCGAGGCGATGGAGCGGGCCGGGGTCCCCGCCGTCGTCTTCTCGTCCTCAGCGGCCGTGTACGGCACCCCGGACGTGGAGCGCGTCACGGAGGCGACGGCGACCGCCCCGGAGTCCCCCTACGGGGAGAGCAAGCTGATCGGGGAGTGGCTGCTCGCGGACCAGGGCCGGGCCACGGGACTCCGGCACACGAGCCTGCGCTACTTCAACGTGGTCGGCTCCGCGGATCCGGCGCTGTCCGACACGAGCCCCCACAACCTCTTCCCGCTCGTGTTCCGCGCCCTGGACCGCGGCGAGCGCCCGCGCCTGTTCGGCGCCGACCACCCCACGCCGGACGGCACGTGTGTGCGGGACTACGTCCATGTGGCCGACGTCGCCCGAGCCCACGTGGCCGCCGCCCGGGCGCTCGCGGGGGACCGAGCCCTGGCCCCGGTCTACAACCTCGGCTCCGGGGAGGGCACCTCGGTCCGGCAGATCATGGAGGCCGTCGGCCGGGTCACCGGCCGCGACGTCGACCCGGTCGTGGAGCCGCGCCGTCCCGGGGACCCCGCACGCATCGTGGCGGACGGCTCCCTGGCCGCGCGCGACCTCGGGTGGGAGAACCGCCACACGGTCGAGGACATGGTCCGCTCCGCGTGGGAGGCCCGGCGGCCGCCCGAGACGCGCTGAGGCTCAGACCTCGTCCCAGCGGGTCGGGGCGTCCGCGCGCAGCGGGCGCAGCGTGCCGCGCGGGTACCAGGCCGCGTCCGTGAGCGGCTGCCCGGCCAGGAGGGCCTCCCAGGCGGCGCGCAGGGCGTCGTCGTCGAGGGCCCCGAGCCGGCGCCAGTGGTACGCCTTGTCCTCGGAGGTGTCGGCGAGCGCGATCGCCTGCGCGCCGGTGCGGCTCTTGCGGGCGAACTGCTCGAAGGAGCGCCACGGCAGGTGCAGGATCCGCAGGCCCTCCGCGCGGACGCCCGGACGCAGGACCTCATGGTTGCCCATCTCGACGACGGCCCCGGGGCGCGGGCGGAACGCGACCTTGACGTTGAAGTGTGCGGTCGTGTCCAGCAACGGGCCGGAACCGTCCGCCGCCGGGAACGCGTTGTGCATGACGGCGCGCAGCACGGGTGCGTCGGCGGCGGCCAGGGCCTCGGCGAGCGTGCCCTCGGCGCCGAACCAGAGCTCGTCCGCATCGAACGGGACCACCCACGTGGCGCCGGCGGCCGATGCCAGGTCGGCCAGCCGGGTCATCTTGGCGGACTGCACGTAGGCCGGCTCCCGGTCCGCGCCGACGACGAGCCCCGGGATCTCCCCGGCCAGCCGACGCAGGATGTCCGGCGTCGCGTCCTTCGACCCGTTGTCCACGACGACGATGTGCGGGATCCCCTGGTCCGCGAGGTGGCGCACGGAGCGCTCGATCACGTCCGCCTCGTCGCGGACCATCGCGACGGCGCACGGGCCGGACATCGCCGGCAGCTCCGGCAGGTCGAACCCGGCCGAGGCGAGGGCGTACTCGCGGGCGAACCGCTCCGAGCCGCGGACGGCGGCGGCCTGCCGGACCACCTCCCGGGCCCGGCGGAGGAGGAACAGGCGGTGCTTGGCCTGGCGGGCGAGGTCGAGGGGGGAGGGCATCGGGTCTCCTGTCGGGTGCGGCCTTTTAAACAATTCCCAGCCCAAGAGACGGCGGTAAATATCGTAGTCCGTGTT
>NZ_VIGS01000026.1:0-32705 GCF_006704135.1 Micrococcus sp. R8502A1 | reverse complement strand
GTAAGCTCATTGTAATCCGAATCGTCGAACTTGTGCTAGGTTTTTATTGGAACGGGGCTAGTAGTCGGCAGCGCCACTTATGCGATCGTCGGCGGCGTCAGGTGGGTATAAGAGGCAGCCCCGTCACGCGGGTGCTCATCGCCAACCGCGGCGAGATCGCCGTGCGCGTGGCCCGCGCCGCCCGCGACCACGGCATCGCCTCGATCGCCGTCTACTCGGATCCGGACGCCGACGCCCTGCACGTGGCCGTCGCGGACGAGGCCTTCCACCTGCCGGGCGCGTCCTCGGCGGACACCTACCTGAAGATCGACGCGGTCCTCGACGTCGCCCGCCGCGCCGGCGCCGACGCCGTGCACCCGGGCTACGGCTTCCTCTCCGAGAACGCCGACTTCGCGCAGGCCGTGATCGACGCCGGGATGACCTGGATCGGCCCGTCGCCGGACGCCATCCGCGCCCTCGGCGACAAGATCACCGCCCGCTCCCTCGCCCAGCAGGCGGGCGCCCCGCTCGTGCCGGGCTCGGACGGCCCCGTGCCGGACGCCGCCGCCGCGCGCGCGTTCGCCGAGGAGCACGGCCTGCCGATCGCCATCAAGGCGGCCTTCGGCGGCGGCGGCCGCGGCATCCGCGTGGTGCGCGAGCTCGGCGACGTCGAGGACGCGTTCGAGGCGACCGTCCGCGAGGCCGTCGCCGCGTTCGGCCGCGGCGAGTGCTTCGTGGAGCGCTTCCTGGACCGCCCCCGCCACGTGGAGGCCCAGGTCCTCGCCGACGAGCACGGCCACGTGGCCGTGCTCGGCACCCGCGACTGCTCCCTGCAGCGCCGCAACCAGAAGCTCGTGGAGGAGGCCCCGGCGCCGTTCCTCACGGACGAGCAGCGCGAGCGCATCCACACCTCCGCCCGCGAGATCTGCCGCGCCGCCGGGTACACCGGGGCCGGCACGGTCGAGTACCTCGTGGCCCCGGACGGCCTCATCAGCTTCCTGGAGGTGAACACCCGCCTGCAGGTGGAGCATCCGGTCACCGAGGAGGTCTTCGGCGTGGACCTGGTGCGCGAGCAGTTCCGCGTCGCCGCCGGCGAGCCGCTGAGCATCCCCGAGGACCCGACGCCGCGCGGCCACGCCCTCGAGTTCCGCCTCAACGCCGAGGACCCGGCGTACGGCTTCCTGCCCGTGCCCGGCCCGATCGACGCGTTCGAGGCCCCCACCGGCCCCGGGGTCCGCATGGACTCGGGCGTCCGCACCGGCTCCGTGGTGCCGGGCGAGTACGACTCCCTGCTCGCCAAGCTCATCGTGTGGGGCGAGGACCGCGCCCAGGCCATCGCCCGCGCCCGCGACGCCCTGGCCGAGCTGCGCATCGACGGCGTGCCCACCGTGGTGCCGTTCCACCGCGCCGTGCTCGAGCAGGACGCCTTCACCTCGGGGGACCGCCTCGGCGTCTACACCACGTGGATCGAGTCCGAGTTCGCCGAGCCGCTGGCCGAGTCCCCCTACCTGGGCGCCGAGGTGCCTGCGGGCGGCCGGACTGCCGTCACCGTCGAGCTGGACGGCCGCGCCGTGCGACTGGGCCTGCCCGCCGATCTCTACGCGGCCCTCCTCGGAGGCGGCGGCGCGGGTGCCGCGGCCCCGGCCGGCGCTGCCGGCGCCGGGAAGCCCTACGACGACGGCGCCGTGGCCTCGCCGGTCACCGGCACCCTGGCCTCGTGGAAGGTCGAGGACGGCGCCGAGGTGGTCGAGGGTGACACGGTCGCGATCGTCGAGGCGATGAAGATGGAGACGCCGATCCGTGCCCCGCGTGCGGGCCGGATCCAGCTCCTCGTGGCCGAGACCCCGGCCTCGGTGACGCGCGGCCAGGCGATCGCCCGGCTGGGGGCGTGAGGGTGCCAGCGCGCGGCGGTGTCACCGGGGAAGGCCTCGCGCCCGGCGCCGGCGGCGGCGAGTCCGCCCCGGCTCCGGCTCCCGTGGCCGCGGCCGCACAGCTGCGGCAGCGGATCGCGGCGGCCGGGCTCGTGCCGGGGGAGCGACTGGGAGAGGTGGCGCTGGCCGCCGAGCTCCAGGTCAGCCGCAACAGCCTGCGCGAGGCGTTCACCATGCTGGCCTCGGAGGGCCTCGTGGAGCGCCGGCCGCACCGCGGGGTGTTCGTGGCGGCGCCGGGTCCGGAGGACGTGCGCGGGCTGTACCGCACGCGTCGGGTGATCCAGCTCGGCGCCCTCGAGCACGGTGAGCTCACCCCCGGTGCGGCGCGCCAGCTGCGCTGTGCCCAGGACCTGCTCTCGGGCGGCCCGGACACCCCCGCGCGGGTCCTGGGCGACGCCAACCATCGCGTCCACGTCGGCATCGTGGACCTGGCCGGGGCCCCCGAGCTCACGCGGCTCATGGCGTCGGTGCAGGCCCGCGTGCGCCTGGCGTTCCACCCCATGGACGAGCAGACGCGCCTGCACGTGCAGTTCGCGGATCGCAACCGGTGGATCGTGGAGCGGCTGCTGGCCGGCGACCTGCCCGCGGTGCACGCCATGTTCGGCGACTACCTGGACGAGGCGGAGCAGTTCGTCCTGGCGCACCTCGCCGCCGCGGGGGACTGACCGCCTCCCCGGGCCCGGGCGGTCACGGGACCTGGAACATCCGGTCCGGCAGGTCCGTGATGAGCATGTGCCCCGGAGCGTGGGTGATGGCCAGCGGCGGGCGGGACTCCATGATCGCCGCCTGCGGCGTCACCCCGCACGCCCAGAACACGGGCAGGTGGCCCTGCGGGACCTCGACGGCGTCGCCGAAGTCCGGTGCCGACAGGTCCGTGATCCCGAGGCCGGCCGGGTCGCCCACGTGCACGGGCGCGCCGTGCACCGCGAGGTAGCGGGAGGTGATGCGCACGGCGTCGGCCACACGGTCGGCGGGGAGGGGGCGCATCGAGACCACGAGCGGGCCCGAGAGGCGGCCCGCCGAGGCGCAGCGCCGCGTGGTGCGGTACATCGGCACGTTCACACCGGCGTCCTGGTGGGCCATCCGCATGCCCTCGGCCACCAGGGCGGACTCGAAGGTGAACGAGCAGCCGATCACGAACGTCACGAGGTCGTCCCGCCACACGTCGAGCAGATCCGTGGGGCGGTCCGTCTCGACGCCGTCGCGGTACACCACGTACTGCGGTACGTCCGTGCGGACGTCGCCGTCCAGTGCGGGGCCGTTGACCTCGCCGGCCTCGAACACGCCGAGCAGCGGCAGGGCCTGGGGGTTGCGCTGGGCGAAGAGCAGGACGTCGTAGGCGTGGTCCTGCGGGATCGAGACGAGGTTCGCCTGCGCGTAGCCGTCGGCGATCCCCGAGGTCGGCCGCACGAGCCCCGCGCGGAAGCGCTCGCGGGCCTGCGCGGGGGTCGTGGCGCCGTCCAGCGGCGGCAGCGGTTTCGTCGTGGTCATCTCAGGCACCGGTGATCATCTCGACCATGGGGATGAACCCGCGCACCGCGATGAACACGGAGACGATCCACGCGAGCGCGCCGATCACGAGCAGCCACCCGGGGTAGCGGTAGCCGTGCAGCAGGTCGCGGCGGCGCCAGGCCACGTACAGGAGGGCGGCGAAGCCGACCGGCAGGATCATGCCGTTGAACGCGCCGGCGAACACGAGCAGCGTCTGCGGTGCCTGGCGCAGCGCCAGGTAGAGGGCGGTGCAGACCACGATGAAGGCGACCGTCAGCAGGTTGCGGGTGCGGGCGCTGGTGGTGGAGCGGGTGACGAAGCTGATCGAGGTGTACGACGCGCCGATCACGGAGGTGACGGCGGCGGCCCACAGGACGATGCCGAACATGCGCAGGCCGATGTCGCCGGCGGCGGCCTGGAAGGCGGAGGCGGCCAGGTTGTCCTTGGACAGCACCGCCCCCGAGGCGACGACGCCGAGGATCGCCAGGAACAGGAGGGCGCGCATCAGGCCGGTCACGAGGATCGAGGCCACGGAGCTGCGGGTGATGTCCTGGACGTCGTCCACGCCCTTCACTCCGGAGTCGATCATGCGGTGGGCGCCCGCGTAGGTGATGTAGCCGCCGATGGTGCCGCCCACGAGGGTGACGATCACGAAGAAGTCGACCTCCTCCGGCATCACGGACTGGCGCAGGGCCTCGCCCACGGGCGGGGCGGAGGTGATGGCCACGTACAGCATCAGCAGGATCATGACGGCGCCGAGCGCCACCACGATCCGGTCCAGGGCCACGCCGGCGCGCTTGGAGAGGAAGATCAACAGCGCGATGAGCGCGGAGACGCCGCCGCCGATCAGGGGGTCGACGCCGAGCATGGCGTTCGCGCCGAGGCCGGTGCCGGCGATGTTGCCGATGTTGAAGACCATGCCGCCGAGGAACACGAGCGCGGCGAGGACCCAGCCGAGGCCGGGCAGGACGCGGTTCGCCAGCTCCTGGGCGCGCATGCCGGAGACGCCGATGACGCGCCACACGTTCATCTGGACGGCGATGTCGATGAGGATCGAGACCAGGATGGCGAACGCGAACGCGGCGCCCATCCGGACGGTGAACGTGGCGGTCTGCGTGATGAAGCCGGGGCCGATGGCCGAGGTGGCCATGAGGAACATGGCGCCGAGCAGCGCGGTGCGCCGGGTGGCGCTCGCGGCACGGGAGTCCGTCTTCGGTGCGGTGCCCGAGGGGGTCGAGCCGTCCGGCCCGGCGTGGGGGATGTCTGCGTGGGACACGGTGGTCACCTTCGTCGAGGGCGCCGGGCGAGGTGACGGGCGTCACGAGGCGCTGGGGGAGACGGTAGCTGTTGTTGAACAATCCTGGCAACAGGAAGAGCGAGTGTCGTGGCACCCCGTCCGAAGGAACGCCTCACCTGCCTGGCGCGCCCCGCCCGGCGCCGCGACCATGGAGACATGTCGCACACGTCTGAACAGTCCTCGCCCCTGGCAGATCAGCTCCCGCCGGGCGGTCCCGACGAGCCGCACGCCACCGGCGGCGTGCATGCACGCCTCAACTGGCTCCGCGCGGGCGTGCTCGGCGCCAACGACGGCATCGTGTCCGTCGCCGCCACCGTCGTCGGTGTCGCCGGCGCGACGACGGCGCTCACCCCGATCCTGCTGGCCGGCGCCGCCGCCGTGGTCGGCGGCGCCTTCTCCATGGCGCTGGGCGAGTACGTGTCCGTCTCCTCGTCCTCCGACTCGCAGAAGTCGCTGATCGCCAAGGAGCGCCGTGAGATCGAGGAGGATCCCGAGGGCGAGCTGGAGGAGCTCGTGCGGCTCTACGAGGCGGACGGCCTGAGCCGGGCCACGGCCGAGGCCGCCGCGCGGGAGCTCACCGAGAAGGATGCGCTCGCCGCGCATCTGCGCATGGAGCTGGGCATGGCGGAGGAGGACGTCGTCAGCCCCTGGGCCGCCGCCGGAGCGTCCTTCCTCGCGTTCCTCGTGGGCGCACTGCTGCCCTTCCTGACGGTCGTCCTGGCGCCGGTGGGCCTCCGCGTCCCGTTCACGTTCGGCGTCACCCTCCTGGCCCTCGCCGTCACCGGCTGGGTCGGGGCCCGGCTCGGCGACGCGCCCGCGCTGCGGGCGGCCGTGCGCGTCGTCCTCGGCGGCGCCCTGGCGCTCGGCCTGACCTTCGCGGTGGGCTCGCTGCTGGGGGCGTCGGTCGCCTGATACACGCCGGAGGGGTGGGCCGGCCCAGCGCCCGTGGCCGCGCCGTGGCGCGCGCGGAGCGGTCCTGGAAGCCGAGGACCGTGCGCATACCACAGGCGCCCCCCGTCGAGTTGAAGCGACGCCCACGGTTCGCGTAAGATAGGACGGCGCACGCCGCGTTGTTCTCGTCGTTCCATCGGTCAGGTGACCGGGCGGACGGCGGGTCGGAAAAGCAACGCGCTCCCGCAGACCGGATCCCGGGACGCCCTCAGGGCGGACCGGGGCTCACCGTCCACACCAGCGATCCCATAAGGAACTTCGGTTGGCTCTCACCCAGCCTGGTCCACCTTTTCGAGAAGTCGCAGTAAGAGTGCGGTGTCCACACCCGGGGCGGGGCTCACAACAGGTGTCCGCGGACAGGTCCGCGGCTCGCCGCCATGCGGGTTCCGCCCGTCCTTTTACTACTACTTGCCACGAGGAGTGATCATGGCAGCTCACTGCCAGGTAACCGGGGCTGGGCCGGGATTCGGCCACAGCATCTCCCACTCGCACCGTCGCACCAAGCGCCGGTTCGACCCGAACATCCAGAAGAAGACCTACTGGGTCCCCTCCCTGCGCCGCAACGTCACGCTGACGCTGTCCGCCAAGGGCATCAAGACCATCGACGTGCGCGGGATCGACGCCGTCGTGGCGGACCTGATCGCGAAGGGAGTGAAGCTCTGACATGGCCAAGGACAAGGACGTTCGTCCGATCATCAAGCTGAAGTCCACCGCCGGCACCGGGTTCACCTACGTGACCCGCAAGAACCGCCGGAACAACCCGGACCGCATCACCCTGAAGAAGTACGACCCGGTGGTCCGCAAGCACGTCGACTTCCGAGAGGAGCGCTGAGATGGCCAAGAAGTCCAAGATCGCCAAGAACGAGCAGCGCAAGGCCATCGTGGCCCGTTACGCCGAGAAGCGTCTCGAGCTGCGCAAGACCCTCGTGGACCCGAACGCGTCGGATGAGGCCCGCGAGGCCGCCCGCCTGGGCCTGCAGAAGCTGCCCCGCGACGCCTCCCCGGTCCGCGTGCGCAACCGCGACGCCATCGACGGTCGCCCCCGCGGCACCTTCCAGCGCTTCGGCATCTCCCGCGTGCGCTTCCGCGACATGGCGCACCGTGGCGAGCTGCCCGGCGTGACCAAGTCCTCCTGGTGACCTGAGGCCCGGTCTCCGGGCGCTCGGCACCACCGCGACGGCGGCGTCCCTCCTCAGGAGGGGCGCCGCCGTCGTCGTGCCCCGGGGATGAGGGCCACCCGGGTCACGGGAAATCGCGGATTCTCGCGGTTCAGGGGGCGATTCGCCCGCGGAGAGGTGGTACGTTCACAACTGGCAGCCCGGTCCGAACGGCCCGGGAACCGTAACCGACGTCCCATAGGGAGGACCCATGGCCATGAACCGCAAGGAACTCGTCGCCGCCGTCGCCGAGCGCTCCGGCAACACCCAGGCCGCCGTCAGCGATGTGCTGGACGCCCTCTTCGAGGTGTTCACCGCCCAGGTCAAGAAGGGCGAGAAGGTCTCGATCCCGGGCTGGCTGGCCGTGGAGCGCACCGAGCGCAAGGAGCGCACCGGCCGCAACCCGCGCACCGGCGAGGAGATCACCATCCCGGCCGGCCACTCCGTGAAGGTGACCGCCGGCTCCAAGCTCAAGGCCGCCGCCTCCGAGTGATCCCGGTCGCGGTGCGCGTCCCCGGACCCACGCCGCAGGCCGCAGGACGGGCGTCCCACCCTCGGGTGGGGCGCCCGTCGTCGTCTGCGGGCGCGTAGGATGGGCGGACGATCGTCCGGCCGACGTGGGCCGGGGCCGTGCGGAGAGGAGTCGTGGCATGCGCAGCGCCGTCGCCGCCGCTCCGTGGGCCCCGTCCGGCCTCGAGGACGCCCCTCCGCGCGTCGTGCGTGGGCCGGCCCGTCTGGTCCGGGGCTGGGCCGGGGCCCTGGCGATGACCGCCCTGGCCGCGCTGTTCCACACCGCCGCCGAGCCCGGTCACGGGTTCCCCGAGGTCGGCGTGGTCGCCTTCGCGGCCGTCCTCGCCGCCCCGCTCTGCACCGCCCTGGCGGGCCGCGCCCTCTCGCTGTGGCGCACCGCCGCCGCCGTCGCGATCGCCCAGGGGCTGTTCCACGTGCTCTACGGGCTCGCCGCCGGCGGCCACGCCGTGGCGCCGGCCGCCGGCGTCGACCCCGCCCACCTCGGCCACGCCCGTCCCGGCGCTGGGGCCCTCCTGGCGCCGGGGGAGGCCCTGTCCAGCGCCCCCACCGGCCACCTGACCGACCTGCGCATGCTCGCAGCCCACGTGATCGCCGCGGTCCTCACCGTGCTGGTGCTGCGGCGCGGCGAGGCCCTCGTGCTCACCATCGCCGAACGCGTGGTGGCCGCCGTCTGCCCGCCGCCGGCCGCGCACGGCCCCCTGCCGACGCCGGCCCGCGTCCGGGTCCCCGTCCCGCCGGCGCTCCGTCCGGCGACGTCCCTCGCCCTCCTCAGCTCTCCGGGGCGGCGCGGCCCGCCGTTCGCCCTCGCGGCCTGAGGACGCCGGCTCCGTCCGCGTCTCGAGGCCCGACCGCGCCCGACGACCCTTCGGAACGGTCCGCCCGCGACTCCCGTCCGGGACCGCGGCAGACCCGTGAGGACACCACCATGCATCACCAGACCACCCCTGTCCGCCGCGCCGCTCGCGCCGCCGCCGGACTCGCCCTGCTGCCCGCCCTCGTCGTCGCCGGGGCTGCCCCCGCGGCCGCGCACGACGAGCTCATCCGCACCGCCCCCGCCGTCGACGAGACCGTCACGACGGCGCCGTCGGAGGTCTCGCTGACCTTCAGCGGCGAGCTGATCGACGGCGAGGGCATCCAGAACCTCCTGCAGGTCCGCGACGCCGACGGCAACCAGTGGCAGTCCGCCGCCGGCACCGTGGACGGTCCCACCTTCTCCGCGCCGCTGTGCGAGGGGCTGCCCAACGGCGACTACGAGGTCGCCTACCGCGTCGTCTACTCGGACGGGCACTCCGAGGAGCGCTCGTTCGACTTCGCGGTGGACGACCCGGCCGCACCGGCCGCCGGCACCGCGCCGGAGGGCTGCGGCTCCGCCGTCTCCGGGGCCTCGATCGCCGCCTCCCCGGAGGCCGCGGCAGGCCAGGGCGACGCCGCCTCGGCCGAGGCGACCGCGCAGGCGGACGCCTCCGACGCCGCGCAGCCCGCGGACTCCGACGCGCTGCCCGCCTGGGTGTGGGTCGCCGGCATCGCTGGCCTGGCCGTGCTCGTGGTGGCCTTCCTCCTGATGGGCCGCCGCGCCCGTGCGCTCGGCCACCTCGACGACGGCCGCTGACCTCTGATCCCCGGCCGGCCCCCTGAGGGGACCGGCCCCGCCCTCGCGCGCCCGCACGCCCCGCGCGTCGTCGCGCGCCCGCCTGACAAGGAACCCCACAGACATGACCACCACCTCCCCCCGCGCCCCTCGCCGCCTCGGCGCCGCCGCCGTGCTCGCCGTCGCCGCCCTCGGCCTGACGGCCTGCGCCGGAGACGACGTCGGGTCCGCCCCGAGCGCGTCGGACGCCTCGAGCGTCGCGCCGGCCACGGACGCCTCGTCGGCCGCGTCCACCGCGGACGGCCAGGCCGCCGGCCTCACGATCACCGACCCGTGGACGAAGGCCACCGAGGAGGGCATGACCGGCTCCTTCGGCATGCTCGAGAACTCCTCGGACCAGGACCTGCACATCGTCGGCGTCCGCTCGGAGCTGGGCGAGACGGTCGAGCTCCACGAGATGGTCTCCGGCGAGGACGGCCAGATGGTGATGCAGCAGAGCCCCGACGGCTTCACCGTGCCCGCGGGCGGGAGCCTCGAGCTCGCCCCGGGCGGCAACCACGTGATGTTCATGGGCCTGACCGACCCGATCGAGCCGGGTGAGGACGTGACCTACGACCTCGAGCTGGAGGACGGCTCCACCCTCGAGGTCACCTCCGTGGTCCGGCCCTTCACCGGCGCCAACGAGTCGTACCACGGCGGCGAGTCCCACGAATCGGAGGACCATGCCGACCACTGACCCCGCCGTCCGGCCGGACGACCACCACGGGCCGGACGGGCGCGAGGGCGCCCGCCCGGCCCCGGGGGGCCCCTCCCGCCGCGGCCTGCTCCTCGGGGCGGGCGCGGTGGGCGGCGGCCTGCTGGGCACGGCACTCGGCTACGGCGCCGGCCACGCGTCGGCCTCGACCGCCCCGGGCGCGTCCGCCGCGCCCGGGGCGGGGGCCTCGCCGTCTGAGGTCATGGGCGACACCGGCATCGACGGCGACGTCGGCCGGGCCGGCTGGGCCGAGCCCGGCGGCCAGTCCGCCCGGGTGGCCGTCAGCTCGCCCGTGGGCACGGACACCGTGCCGTTCCACGGGCCGCGCCAGGCCGGCGTCGACACCCCCGCCCAGGCCCACGCCGTCTTCCTCGCCCTCGACCTGCGCGAGGACGCGGACCGGGTGCGCATCGAGCGGATGCTGCGCCTGCTCACCGACGACGCGGCGCGCCTGACCCAGGGCCGCGCCACGATCGCCGACACCGAGCCGGAGCTCGCCGCCGCCCCCGCGCGGCTCACCGTGACGTTCGGCTTCGGCCCGGAGCTCGTCCGCCGCGTGGCCCCGGACCGGGCCCCGGCCTGGCTGCGCCCGCTGCCGGCGTTCGAGCAGATCGACCGCCTGGACCCCGCGTTCAGCGACGGCGACCTCCTGCTGCAGATCTGCGGCGACGACCGGATGTCCGTGGCCCACGCCCGGCGCATGCTCCTCAAGGCGGCCCGGCCGTTCGCCACCGAGCGCTGGGTGCAGGAGGGCTTCCGCTCCGCCCGCGGCGCCCACCCCACCGGCACCACCATGCGCAACCTCTTCGGGCAGGTGGACGGCACCGGCAACCCGGCCGCGGACACCCCGCACCTCGATCGCGTGGTGTGGGGCGTGGGCGCCGAGCAGGTGGGCGTCACCCCGTGGATCGCGGACGGCACGTCCGTGGTGATCCGGCGCATCGAGATGCTCATGGACACGTGGGACGAGCTCGACCGCCCGGCCAAGGAGAAGGTCATCGGCCGTCGCCTCGGCACCGGCGCCCCCCTCACGGGGGAGCAGGAGCACGACGAGCCGGACTTCGACGCCGTCGGCCCCACGGGCTTCCCGGTCATCTCGGACATCGCGCACCTGCGGCGGGCCCGCGGGGAGGAGCCCGAGTACGGGATGCTGCGTCGCAGCTACAACTACGACGACCCGCGCGGGGCGCTGGAGGCGGGCTCCGGCCTGATCTTCGCCGCCTACCAGGCGGACGTGGACCGACAGTTCGTCCCCGTCCAGGCCCGGCTCGCCGAGTCGGACCACCTGAACCTGTGGACCGTGCCCGTCGGCTCGGCGGTCTTCGCGATCCCGCCCGGCTGCGCCGAGGGCGGGTTCGTGGGCGACGCCCTGTTCGCCTGACCCAGGGGCCCGACGACGGCGGGGCCGCTCCCGTCGTCGCCGGGCGTCCGCACGCTTTGAGAGGATGGACCCCATGTCCGCCGCCACCGCCCCCGCCCGGGGCAGCCACCCCGCCGAGAACGACGACGCCGCCCGCCCCGGTCCGTCGGGGCCGGTCGGTGTGCCCCGGTGGATCTGGGTGCTCGTGGCCGCCGCGGGAGCCGCCGGCCTCGCCGCCGCCGGCTGGCTGACCGGGGTCACCGCCGCACGCCAGCTCTCCGACCCGGGGTGGATCACCCGCTGGGGCGTGCCCGTGGGGGAGCTCGTCTCCAACCTGGCGATGTCCCTGACCATCGCGGCGCTGATCTTCGCGGCCGGGGTCCTGCCGCCGCACGCGGCGGGCACGGAACGGTGGCACCGCTCCGCCCGGCAGCGGCGCGAGGACGCGGACGCCGCACCGCTGCCCGAGCACCCCGCGTTCACCCGCGTGATGCGGATCGCCGCCGTCAGCGCCGGCGTGTGGACGGTGGCCGCGCTGGCCGTCGGCGTGCTGTCCTACTCGGATCTCGCCGGCATCCCCGTCACGGCGGGGCAGGGCTTCACGGACGGCCTGGCGGCCTACGTGGTCGGCATCTCGGTGGGCCAGGCGTGGTTCTGGGTCACCGTGATCGCCGCCGTCGTGACCACGTTGGCGATCGCCGTCCGCTCCCACAACGGCCTGTTCTGGACCGGCATCCTGGCGATGCTCGCCCTCGTGCCCCTGGCCCTGATCGGGCACGCGGCGGGCGGTGACGACCACACCGGCGCCGTGAACTCGATCGGCCTGCACCTGCTCGGCGTCGTCGTGTGGGTGGGCGGACTGCTCGTGCTCGTCGCGATCTCGGACACCCTCGTGGGGCCCAACGGGGCGCAGGGGCGGGGCCGCAGCCTACGCCGGCAGGGCCCGGCGCCCCTGCTGCACACGGTCCTGACCCGCTACTCCGTGCTCGCCGGGCTGGGCCTGGTCACGGTGGCGCTGTCCGGCGTGGTCAACGCGTCGATCCGCATGGACGATCCGGCCCAGCTGCTGAGCCCCTACGGCATCCTCGTGTCGGCCAAGTTCCTGGCGGCCCTGGGCCTCGGCCTGATCGGCCTGCTGCACCGCCGGTGGGTGATCCCCCGCCTCGACGCCGGCCCGGACCGTCCCAGCCCCGCCCCCGCGCGTCGCCTGCTGTGGCAGCTCATCGCCGTGGAGGCCGTGATCATGGGCGCCGTCATGGGTGTCTCCTCCGTGCTCTCCCGGACGGCCCCGCCCGTGCCGGAGGAGCTCGCG
Organism: Micrococcus sp. R8502A1; assembly: GCF_006704135.1. Taxonomy (NCBI): domain Bacteria; kingdom Bacillati; phylum Actinomycetota; class Actinomycetes; order Micrococcales; family Micrococcaceae; genus Micrococcus; species Micrococcus sp. R8502A1. The sequence continues at coordinate 20,354 of NZ_VIGS01000026.1, read as the reverse complement.
CCGGACGCCACCCCGGCCCGCATCCTCACCGGCTACGAGCTGCCGCCGGCCCTCGAGGGCGCCCGGTGGATCACGATGTGGCGGTTCGACTGGCTGTGGGTCGCGATCATCGCGTTCCTGTCCCTCTGGTACCTGCGCTCCGTGTGGCAGCTGCGCCGCCGCGGCGACCGCTGGCCCGTGCTGCGCACCGTCGCGTGGTTCGCGGGGCTGGCCGTGCTGTTGTGGGCGACCTCCGGGTCCCCGGCCGTGTACGGCCGCGTCCTGTTCAGCGCACACATGGTGGGCCACATGACGCTGACGATGCTCAGTCCCGTCTTCCTCGTCCTGGGCGCGCCCATCACCCTGGCGCTACGGGCCCTGCCGGCCCGCACGGACGGGACGCGCGGCCCCCGCGAGTGGATCCTGTGGATCGTGCACTCCCCGTGGGGGCGGTTCATCACGAACCCGATCGTGGCGGGGGTCAACTTCGCCGGCTCGATCCTGGTGTTCTACTACACGGACTTCTTCCGGTTCTCGCTGCAGACCCACGTGGGCCACGAGTTCATGAACGTCCACTTCCTGCTGACCGGGTTCCTGTTCGCCCTGGTCATGATCGGCTCGGACCCGCTGCCGCGCCGGCCCCCGTACGCCCTGCGGCTCGTGCTCCTGATGGCCACGATGGTCTTCCACGCCTTCATCGGTGTCGCCATGACCACCTCCACCGGTCTGTTGCAGGCGTCCTGGTTCGGCAACATGGGCCGCGACTGGGGCCCCACCGCCCTCGAGGACCAGCGCATCGGCGGCGCGGTGATGTGGGGCATCGGCGAGTTCCCCACCGTGATGATGGCGGTGATGGTGGCCGTGCTCTGGTATCGCAGCGACCGCAAGAACGCGGTCCGGCTGGACCGGCAGGCCGACCGTGACGGCGACGCGGAGCTGCGCCGTTGGAACGAGATGTACGCCCACATGCACGGCACCCCGGTCACCGACGCCCCGAGCGGTGCCGAGCCCGCGGCCCGTGACTCCTCCACCGGCCCCGAGGAGACCCGTGATGTCCGCTGACCGTCTTCCTCCCCTCCGCCGCCCGGCCGCGCCCCGGCGTGGTCGGCCACGCCTCGTGGCTGCCGTCGCCGCCGGCCTGCTGGCCCTGACGGGCTGCGGGGCCGGGGACGGTGATCCGGCCGCCGCGTCCGCGCCCGCGGACGGGGTCCACGACGACGCCGGCACCGCGGCGCCCACGGAGGCGGCGGCCCCGGAGGGGCTCGGCCTGGGCGACCGTCAGGACGCGCGCATGGCGGAGGCCGCGGCCGAGCGTGCGGCCACGTTCGGCTTCGTCCGGCAGCGGGCCGCAACGGCAGAGGAGATCGACGCGGCCCGCGAGGACTCCCGGGACCGGCGCGCGGACGCGGACCGGACCACCGTGCAGCCGGCGCAGTGCAAGGCGCCGCTGACCGCCCTGGACTTCTCCCCGATCGCCCTCGACGAATCCGAGGCCACGCGCGTCGACGTCGGCGCCGACACCTTCACGGGCACGGGCACCGTGGAGGTCGCCCGGCTCACGGGCCAGGGCCGCCAGGACGTCGAGCGGCACATCCAGACCGTCAACGCCCTGCGCGCCGACTGCCGCGAGATGACCATGACCGTGCAGGAGGGGGACGCGACCGTCGACTACCGCCTCGAGGTCTCCGACGCGCCGCTGTCCGAGGGCACCCCGGCGCAGTCCGCCCTCGTGTGGGAGCGGACCGTGGCCTCGGAGTCCGAGCCCCAGCTCACGGCCCAGGTGCTCACCGCCGTCACCTCCGACGCCGTGGTGATGGTCTCCTTCGTGGGCCGGCCCGAGGCCGGGCGCAAGGAGTTCACCCTCATCGCCGAGGAGATGCTGGCCGCCGCCCTGGCCGCCGACTGAGCCGGACCCGCCCGGCGGCGTCGTCTTTCCCCCTGTGACGCCGCCGGCGTCCGCTCACGGCTGACGCGTCCGGGACGTGCGCCATGATGGTGGGCATGACCGCACCGCAGACCCCGAACCCCGCCCCGTCCGCTGACGCCCCCGCCGCCGTGCCCCGCGCGGCCACCCGGGTGCGCGCGTCCGAGCTCGTGGGCCGCGGCTGGCTGAACACCGGCGGCGAGCAGGTGAGCCTCGAGGACCTGCGCGGCAAGGTCGTCCTCCTCGACTTCTGGACGTTCTGCTGCATCAACTGCCTGCACGTCCTGGACGAGCTGCGCCCGCTCGAGGAGGAGTTCGCGGACGTGCTCGTCACGGTGGGCGTGCACTCGCCCAAGTTCGAGCACGAGGCGGACCCGGACGCGCTCGCGGCCGCCGTGGAGCGCTACGCCATCGAGCACCCCGTGCTGGACGACCCCGAGCTGACCACGTGGCAGGCGTACTCGGCGCGCGCGTGGCCCACCCTCGTGGTGGTGGACCCGGAGGGCTACATCGCCGCGCACCTGTCCGGCGAGGGGCACGTGGCCGGGCTCTACGGGCTCGTGCGCGAGCTCGTGGCCGAGCACGAGGCCAAGGGCACGCTGCACCGCGGCTCCGGCCCCTACGTCCCGCCCGCGCCCGTGGCCCGGGACCTGTCGTTCCCCGGCAAGGCCGTGTCGCTCGGCGGCCGCGGCTCCCGCCCGGGCTCGTTCCTCGTCTCGGACACCGGCCACCACCGCCTCCTGGAGGTCGCCGAGGACCTGACCACGGTGCTCCGCGCGTTCGGCGGCGGGGACCCCGCCACGGCGGACGCGGGCCAGGCCGAGCTCGCATTCCCCACGCCCGGGGAGAAGGGCCACGCGGACGGCGGGCCGGACGAGGCGCTGTTCAACGAGCCCCAGGGCCTGGCGCTGCTGCCCGAGGACGTCGCGGAGCGCGTCGGCTACGACGTCGTCGTGGCGGACTCGGTCAACCACCGGCTGCGGGGCCTGCGCCTGTCGGACGGGCACGTCAGCACCCTCGCCGGCAACGGCGTGCAGAAGCTCATCGACTCCGAGCGCGCCAAGGAGGCCGCCGCCGTCGACGACGAGGGGGACGTCGCCGTCGACCTCGCGGACCTGCCCGGGGAGCCGACCGCGATCTCGCTGTCCTCCCCGTGGGACGTCGTGTGGCACCCCGCCCTGGGGCGTGTGGTGATCGCGATGGCCGGCACGCACCAGCTCTTCGACTTCGACCCCGTCACGGGCGCGCTCGCGGTGCACGCGGGCACGGCGCTCGAGGGCCTGCTGGACGGCGACGCCGGACGGGCCTGGTTCGCGCAGCCCTCGGGGCTGTCCGTGGGCGCGGACGGCACGCTGTGGGTCGCGGACTCGGAGACCTCCGCGGTGCGCTGGGTGCGGACCGGGGAGGACGGGCGCCGCGAGGTCGGGACCGCCGTCGGGGCGGGCCTGTTCGACTTCGGCCACGTGGACGGGGAGGCGGACCGCGCGCGCCTGCAGCACGCGCTGGGCGTCACGGCCCTGCCGGACGGCTCCGTGCTGATCGCCGACACGTACAACGGCGCGATCCGCCGGTACGCGCCGGCCGGCGAGGACGCCGCGGGCCGGGCGGTCCCGGCCACGGTGACCACGGTGGCGCGCGGGCTGCTCGAGCCCTCGGACGTGCTCGTGGAGCACGACGCGGACGGGAACGACACCGCGATCGTGGTGGTCGAGTCCAACGCCCACCGGCTCACGCGGCTGGCGGTGCCGGAGGAGTTCCTCACCGTGGACGAGGGCGCGCGGCAGACGCAGCGTCCCCGCACCCCGGTGGTGGCCGGCGACCTGGACCTGACGATCGGCTTCGCCGCGCCCACGGGGCAGAAGCTGGACGACCGCTGGGGCGATCCCACGCAGCTGAAGGTCTCCTCGTCCCCGGAGGAGCTGCTGCTCGAGGGCGCCGGCACGTCCACGGGGCTGCACCGGACGCTGCGGCTGAACCCCGAGGTCGAGGAGGGCGTCCTGCACATCACCGCCCGGGCCGCCGCGTGTGACGGGGAGAAGGGGCAGCCCATCCCGGACCACGCCGCCTGCCACCTGTACCAGCAGGACTGGGGCATCCCGGTCACGGTGCACACCCCGGACCGGGCCCCGGAGGGCGCCGAGACCCGCCTGGACCTGGACCTGCGCGGGATACACTGAGCGCGTCGTCCGCCCCCGACCCCGAAGGCTGCGCCCCACCATGACCACGCTCATCGTCACCTCGTCCGCCCACGGATCCACGCGAGAGATCGCCGAGCGGGTCGCGGAGGTGCTGCGCACGTCGCAGGCCGTCCCGACCGTGGTGGAGGACGTCAAGGGCGCCGCTGCGTGGCTGGCCACGGCGGACGCGGTGATCGTCGCGGCCCCGGTCTACACGGGCTCGCTCGCCGCCGACGCCCGGGCGTTCCTCGACACCCGTCGGGCCGAGCTGGCGGACCTGCCGCTCGTGATCCTGGCCTCCGGCGGCGCGCCCGAGCTGGCCCGGCCGGTGCGGGAGAAGCTCGAGTCCTACGGCCCGCGCGAGGTGGCGTACTTCCGCGGGGCGCTCGTCGAGGAGCGCCTGGGCCGGCTGGAGAAGCTCAAGCTCAAGCTCTCCCGCAACGAGCACTACGGCGACTTCCGCGACTGGGACGCCATCGAGGCCTGGGCCAAGACCCTCTCCGGCGCCGGCGTGCGCTGACCTCACCCGCCGCGCTCGTCGACGAGACGGCGGGGGCGCAGGAGCCTCCACAGCCGCTGTCGTTGACGAAATGGCGCCGGAGGCTCTCGTGTCTGCAGCGGAGGCGAGCGGTTAGCCTGGCCGCATGTCCCCTTCCGCCCGTCGCCCCGCCGCGTCCTCCCGCCCCGCCCGGCCCCGCCCGACGACGGCGCCCTTCGCCCTGCCCGACCGGCCCGGCTTGGTGCGGCTCGCCGCGGGCGCGGTGGTCCCGGGCGTCATCGCCGCCGCCGCGGCGCTCGCGGCCCTGCAGGTGTTCGTCCTCAACCCGTTGGCCGCCGCGCCCGGCGACCGCGGCCTCGGGAGGATCTACGCGGACCTGAGCGCGGCGGGCCAGCTCGGCGTCCCCTTCGTCCTCCCGGCCGTGATCCTGGCGGCCGGGCTCGGTGTGGCCGCGATCCTGTGGTTCCTCACGTGGCGTCGCGAGGAGGTCGACCCGCTGGCGGTCCTCGCCCTGGGCCTCGCCTCGCTCGTCGCCGCGTCTCCGGCCTACTTCATGGCCTCGTTCGGGCCGGGCATGGCGCTCGCGGACACCTACGGCATCGGCGGGGGCGACCACAGCCCGTGGGCCTGGCCGATCTACGTGGTCAGCATGCTGGCGTTGGCGGGGCTGGTCGCCGTCGTCGTGCTCCTGCTGCGCGGTCCGGCGGGCGGACTCGGCGCCCCGCGGCGCCGGGCCTAGGCTGGCGGGACCGACCTGACCACGACCCCACCAGGAGGACGCACATGACCATCCGCGCCGGCATCGTCGGATACGGGAACCTCGGCCGCAGTGTGGAGAAGCTCGTGAAGCTCCAGCCGGACATGGAGCTGGTGGGCATCTTCTCGCGCCGCACCGGCCTGGACACGGACACGCCCGTGCTCCCGGCGGAGCGGGCCGCCGAGCACGCCGGGGAGATCGACGTGCTGTTCCTCTGCCTCGGCAGCGCCACGGACATCCCCGAGCAGGCGGCCGGCTACGCGCGGCACTTCACCACCGTGGACACCTACGACAACCACCAGCTCATCCCGCGGCACCGCGCCGAGATGGACGCCGCGGCCCGGGAGGGCGGGCACGTGGCGATGATCTCCACCGGCTGGGACCCGGGCCTGTTCTCGGTGAACCGGGTGCTGGGCGCGGCGCTGTTCCCGCAGCCGCAGCAGAACACGTTCTGGGGCAAGGGCCTCTCGCAGGGCCATTCCGACGCCGTCCGGCGGGTCCCCGGCGTCCGGCGCGGCGTGCAGTACACGATCCCCAGCGAGGAGGCGATCGCCGAGGCCCGCGCCGGACGGGGCGCCGAGATCACCGGCGCCTCCGCGCACGTGCGTGAGTGCTACGTGGTGGCCGACGAGGCCGACCACGCGGCCATCACCGAGGCCATCACCACGATGCCCGACTACTTCGCCCCGTACGAGACCACCGTGCACTTCATCTCCGAGGAGGAGTTCGAGCGCGACCACCAGGGCATGCCGCACGGCGGCCACGTCGTCACCTCGGGCGACCTCGGCGGCTCGCGCAGCGCTGTCGAGTTCGTGCTGGAGCTGGAGTCCAACCCCGACTTCACCGCCGCCGCGCAGGTCGCCTACGGCCGTGCCGCCGCGCGTCTGAAGGCCCAGGGGGAGACGGGGGCGCGCACCGTGCTCGAGGTCGCCCCGTACCTGCTCTCGCCCACGGGGCTGGACGAGCTGATCCGCCGGGACGTCTGAGCCGCGGCGAGGCGTCCGGCGCGTGACACCGGGCCGGGCGCCGCCGTCGTCGGCCTCAGGCCAGCAGCAGGGCGACGGCGATCATCGCCGGGATCGCGACGATCGTGGTGACCAGGATCGTGTCCTTCGAGACGCGCAGCCCCGCGTCGTAGCGCACGGCGGTGACGAACACGTTCTGTGCGGTCGGCAGGGAGGCCAGGACGACGGCGACGAACACGTGCCGCGCATCCAGGCCGAACACGAACTGCGCGAGCAGCCAGGCCAGCAGCGGATGCACCACCAGCTTCACCGCCGAGGCGAGCAGCACGTCCGCGCGTCGCCCGCCGGCCCGCTCGAGCGGCCGCGAGCCGACCAGCGACATGCCGAACGCCAGGAGCATCGCCGGGATGGACAGCCCGCCGATGAGCTCCACGGACTCCATGAGGGGGCCCGGCAACGACCAGCCGGTGAGGGAGAAGACCAGGCCGGCCACCGAGCCCAGGATCAGGGGGTTGGTGACCGTGTGGCGGACCTGGTCGGCCACGGCGCGCCCGGGGGAGCGGCGCACCGCCCGGCGCCGGCCCGCCGTCGTGCGTCGCCGGACCTCGCGCGCGGTGGCGGCGTCCATCGCGGCCACGTAGAGCGGCGTGTAGATCGCCAGCTGGAAGATGAGCGCCGGGGCGGCCAGGGCGGCGTCGCCGAGGACGTAGGCCGCGATGGGGATGCCGAGGTTCGCCGAGTTCACGAGCGAGGCGCTGAGCGCGGACATGATCCGCTCCGAGGCCGACCTGCCCTTCAGCAGCGGGACCGTCACCGCGAGGTACAGTGCGGCCGCGGTGAACGCGGACAGCGTGGCCACCCACAGCTGGGGGCCCAGCACGGCGCCCACGTCCGCGCGGGAGAGCGTGACGAACAGCAGCGCCGGGTTGCCGATGAAGAACGCCGCGCGGGAGAGCACGGTGCGGCCGTGCTCGCCGAGCACCCCCGTGCGCCCCACCAGGACGCCCACGAGGATGATCACCCACACGACCGCGAAGCCGGAGAGCACCTGGGTCACGGACGGGCCTCCACAGGTCGGGGTGGGGCGGTCCGCGGCGGGGTCAGGGGCATGGCGCGATCCTACGTCGCGGGCGTCGGCTAGCCTGGATCACGACGGCGGCGCCCACCGCCGAGCGCGCCACGCGGCCCGGTCCCGCGCGGCAGGGCCCTGCAGCCCGGCGCGAAGGGGAGCGGATCCTCGGGCCCACCCGCACGCGACGGACGTCGTCCCCGACCCGCGGCGCGGCATGGCCGGGAGCGCGCCGGCGAGGATGCACCATGACCCGTCAGTCCGACCTCAAGACCCTGATCCGCGCCCGCATGGCCGTCACCGGTGAGCGGTACACCGCCGCGGCGGCGGCCCTCGCCGACGAGTGGCAGTCCGCCGAGCGCTACCACGCGACCGTGCTCACCCGCTTCTTCGACGGGGACCGGCTGCGCTCCATCCCTGCGCGTCGCAAGCCGCGGGTGGCCGTCCTTCTCGAGCTGCTGCGTCGCTTCAGAGCGGGCCGCGCCTACGCGGAGGCCGAGGTCAACGACCTGCTGCGCCCCGCCCACGAGGACGTGGCCACGCTGCGTCGCGAACTCGTGGACTACGGGTTCCTCGACCGCGCCGACGGCGTCTACCGGCTGGCGGACGCCGGGCCCGACCTCGACCCGCGCTTCGCCGCGGACCTGCCGGTCGACCTGGAACGCCGGCTGCGCGAGATCCGCGCGGGCCGTTGAGGGGAGCGGGACCCCGCACGTCGACCTGGAACGCCAGCGGTCGCCATGACGCCGGAATGTGGCCGCATTCCGACGTCTCGCGTTCCCGGTGCGGCCGTGGCGGGGCGACGTGGGCCGACACGGCCCCGGGTCCCTCGCGTGAGGGGCCCGGGGCCGTCGTCGTGGTGTGGAGCGGGCGACGGGAATCGAACCCGCGTATCTTGCTTGGGAAGCAAGCGCTCTACCATTGAGCTACGCCCGCGCAACCGCTCGGCTTCCGCCTGCGGCGCGGGCACCACCATACACCAGCCCGGCCGGTGCACCGGCCCCGCGTCGTCCTCGCGCCCCACGGCCCCGTACGTCAGTGCACCGGGTCCGCCACGGCGACCTCGCGCGCCTGCACCCGCCGCGTCGCCGCCCGGGCGCGCGAGCGACCGAACGCGTCCGCGTACCGCGTGAGCACCGGCCCGGCGATCACGATGGAGAACTCCCCGCGGATGGTCAGGGCCGCACCCGCGCGCCAGCGGCCGGCCACGCCGTTTCCCGAACGACAGTGCACCAGGGGCCGCCGTTTCCCGAACGAAAGTGCGCCGGGGGCCGCTGGTAGAGTCCGAACCGCGCCCGGCCGCGGCCGGACGCGTCCGGCAGCCCCTGTCCCGGAAGGACGTCCCATGCGCGACACCACGGCCGACGCGGCCCAGGTCCCCGCCCGCCCCGACGACGCGGCGGTGTACCGCTACCTCGCGTTCGGGGAGGCGGACCGCCCCTTCCTCGTCGGCGGTCCCCGGCCCGCACCGCTGGCCCCCGCCGCGACGCCGTCCCCGGTCGCCGACCTCGAGTCGGTCCGCGCCGCGATCCGCGCCCACGGCGGCCCCCTGGCCTCGACCGCGCACGTGTGCGGCCGCCCCGCCCCGACGCCTTCGGCCGCCGACGCGCCCCGCGGCCTGCGCGGTGCCGCGCGCACCCTGACCGCGACCCGCCGCGACGTCGCCGCACGCCTGGCCGACTCCCGCGAGCGCGCCGACGTGCCCGTCGAGGCGCTGCTGAACTCGGCCTTCGTCGACGCCCACGCGGACGAGCGCCCCGCCGATCGCGGCGTGCCGCGCGGGCGGCTCGCCGGCCTGGTGGACGCCGTCCTCCCGCCGGCCCGCCACGCGGACGACGACGCCGCGGCCGGCCTGCTGCTCGCCCTGCGCGAGCCGGTCCGCGAGGTGTTCGCCTCCGACTCGTTCGCCGCCCGCCCGTACGCCGACGCGCCCACCGTCCGCGCGCTCTTCGAGGACTTCCTCGCCCACCCGCGCCGGCACGACCCCGAGCGCTTCTGGCGCCTGCTCAACCTCGAGCTCTGGCTGCGCGACGCGGTGGACGCGGACGCCGCCCCGGCCGGCCCCGCCACCGCGGTCGACGAGGCCCCCACCGCCCCGGCACCGGCCAAACCGGACCACGAGCCGAACCCGGGCAAGGAGCTCGACCTGGTCTCCGCCGAGGACGGCCGCCGCTACCGCCGCTTCCCGGTGCAGACCGGCCTGGTGGACCGGGACACGGACCTGCAGGCCTACCTGCGCGGCGAGATCGAGGACTTCTTCCGCGACCTGCCCGCGGACGCGATGCCGCAGGACGCCCCGTGGCACTTCTCCGTGTCCGAGAAGATCGTGGCCATCACCCAGGGTCGCTCCTACTACACGTGGGAGGTCCGCCCCTCCGTGGCCGCCCGCGTCCTCTCCCGCCTGGTCACCCGCACGCCCGCGGGCATCGGCCTGGGCGATCCCACCACCATGCAGCTGGCCATCCAGGAGGCGGGCCTGCCGCGCATCGTGCTCTCCGCGGCGGCCGGCGCCGCCGGCAAGGTCGCCGGCAAGCGCGGTGTGTTCTACAACGTGGTGGGCGGCAACGTCCGCGCGATCGACGGGCCCACCACCTACTCCACGTTCCCGGCCAACGTCTCGGCCAAGCTGCCGCCGGCCGAGCCGGACCGGGTGGCCGCCGAGGTCTCGGCGATGATCCGGGCGGCGGACATCCCGGCCTGGGCGAAGGCCTCCTTCGCCGGCACCGTCGTGATGGACGCCAACGACATCGGCCGCAACGCCCTCGGCAAGGACACCGCCGCGTCGGCCGCCGTCCTCGAAGCCGCCTTCGCGGACAACCCGCTGGGCCAGGGCCGCGAGCGCACCCCGCTGGCCGTCGTCGTGCGAATGGACTGAGCCGTGCTGCTCTCCGACCGCGACATCCGCGCCGAGCTCGACTCCGGGCGCGTGGGCCTGGACCCCCTCGACCCGGCGATGGTCCAGCCCGCGTCCGTGGACGTGCGCCTGGACCGGTTCTTCCGGCTCTTCGACAACCACCGGTACGCGCACATCGACCCGCGCCAGGAGCAGGACGAGCTGACCCGGCTGGTGGAGGTGGACCCGGACGAGGCGTTCATCCTGCATCCGGGGGAGTTCGTGCTCGGCTCCACCTATGAGCAGGTCACGCTGCCGGACGACCTCGCCGCCCGCCTCGAGGGCAAGTCCTCGCTGGGGCGGCTGGGCCTGCTGACGCACTCGACCGCCGGGTTCATCGACCCCGGGTTCTCCGGGCACGTCACGCTCGAGCTGTCCAACGTGGCCACGCTGCCCATCACGCTGTGGCCGGGGATGAAGATCGGCCAGCTGTGCTTCTTCCGGCTCTCCTCGTCGGCCCAGTCGCCGTACGGCACCGGGGCCAACCAGAACCGGTACCAGGGTCAGCGCGGGCCCACGGCCTCCCGGGCGCACCGGGACTTCCACCTCACCCGCATCGAGCGATGACCGACGTCGCGCTCCCGCCGGTCGCCTCCGCCGCCCCGCGCCGCCAGGTGGCCGCGTGGGCGCTGTGGGACTGGGGCTCGGCCGCGTTCAACGCGGTCATGGTCACCTTCGTGTTCGGCACCTACCTGGCCTCGGACGCGTTCGGGCCGGACGAGCGGGGCACGGCCTGGCTCTCGACGGCGATGGCGGTGGCCGGCGTCGTCATCGCGGTCACCGCGCCCGTGCTGGGGCGTCGGGCGGACGGCGCGGGACGGCGCCGCCTCTGGCTGGCGCTGACCACGGGCGCCGTGATCGCGTGCACCGCAGCTTGCTTCTGGGTCACCCCGGAGGAGTCCTCCCTGCTGCTGGGCGTCACCCTGATCGCCCTGGGCACGGTGTTCTTCGAGTTCGCGGAGGTGCAGGTCAACGCGATCCTCGTGCACATCTCGACGCCGGCCACGATCGGCCGGATCTCGGGCATCGGCTGGGGCGCGGGGTATCTCGGCGGCATCCTGCTGCTGCTGATCGTGTTCGTGGGCTTCGTCTCGGGTGACGCGCACTGGTTCGGCGTCACGGAGGACGCGGCGCTGAACATCCGGGTGGTCGCGCTCGTGGCCGCCGCGTGGTTCCTCGTGTTCGCGATCCCCGTGCTGGTGGCCGTGCCGGACCCGGCCCCCGCCCCGGCGGCGGACGGCGGGCCGCGCCGTGAGTCGGTGCTGGGCTCCTACCGCGAGCTGGGGGCCACGCTGGCCCGGATGTGGCGCGAGGATCGGAACACGCTGTGGTTCCTCGTGGCCTCGGCGGTGTTCCGCGACGGCGTGGGCGCGGTGTTCGTCTACGGCGCCATCCTGGGCACCACGGTCTACGGGCTGGCGACCTCGGACGTGATCCTGTTCGCGATCGCGGCCAACGTGGTGGCCGCCCTGGGCGCCTTCGTGGGCGGGCGGCTCGACGACGCGGTCGGTCCGCGCCGGGTGATCCTCGGTTCGCTGGCCGCCATGGTCCTCGTGGCCGGGGCGCTGTTCTTCGCCTCGGGCACCCTCGCGTTCTGGGTCGGCGGGCTGGCGCTGTGCCTGTTCGTGGGCCCGGTGCAGTCGGCCTCGCGCGCGTTCCTGGGCCGGCTCACCACGCCGCGGACGGCTGGCGAGGTGTTCGGGCTGTACGCCACCACGGGCCGCGCGGTCGGGTTCATCACGCCCGCGCTCGTCACGCTCGCGCTCGCCCTGCACCCGGACAACCGGGTGGTCATCCCCGTGATCGCCGTCGTGCTCGTGGCCGGTGGGCTGCTGTTCGCCCGGGTCACGGAGCCGATCACGCGGAGCGCGGAATCGGTCCGCTGACCCCGGGTGGGGCGCATCCCTCCGTTAGGCTGGACCGGACCCTCGCCCGTGCCTGACGAAGGGACCGCATGCTCGTCATCCTGACCGCGCTCTTCGTCGTCGCGCTCGCCGCCCCGGTGCTCTTCCGGTGGACGGGACGTCAGGGGTTCTATCTGCTCGCCGCCGCTCCCGCGGCGGGCTTCGTTTGGCTGCTCACTCAGCTGCCGCACGTGTTCGCGCTGCAGGAGGCGCTCGACGCCGGCCGGCCGGTCCCGGCCTCGGCGGCGCGCCTGGACCGCGCCGTGCCGTGGGTGCCGTACCTCGAGACCGAGCTCGCGTTCCGCATGGACGTGCTGGCCGCGTTCATGTCCCTGATCGTGCTGGGAGTCGGCGCGCTGGTCCTGGCCTACTGCGCCCGCTACTTCCGGGAGCACGAGCCGCGCAACGCGGTGTTCGGCGGGCAGCTGCTGGCGTTCGCCGGCGCGATGTTCGGGCTCGTCACCACGGACGACCTGATGGTGCTCTACACCTTCTGGGAGATCACGTCCGTCCTGTCCTTCCTGCTGATCGGCTACTCGGGCCACCGCATCTTCGCCCGCCGCTCCGCCATCACCGCCCTGATCGTCACCACGTTCGGCGGCCTGGCCATGCTCGCGGGCCTGATCATGCTGGCCCACTTCGCCGGGTCCTGGCGGATCTCCGGGGTCCTCGAGGCCGCCCCCGCCCTCATGGCCGACGCCGGGCTGCGCGGGCTGCTCGAGGTCGCCGTCGCCCTGGTGCTGATCGGCGCCCTCACGAAGTCCGCCCAGGCCCCCTTCCACTTCTGGCTGCCGGGCGCGATGGCCGCGCCGACCCCCGTGTCCGCGTACCTGCACGCGGCGGCCATGGTGAAGGCCGGCGTCTTCCTCGTGGCCCGCCTGGCCCCGGAGTTCCACGGCCTCGCCATGTGGCAGGTCCTCGTGATCGGCGTGGGTCTGTGGACCCTGCTGCTCGGCGGCTGGCGCGCCCTGCGGCAGACAGACATCAAGCTCGTCCTCGCGTATGGCACGGTCTCCCAGCTCGGCTTCCTCATGGTGGCCAACGGGCTGGGCACCCGCGACGCCGCCATGGCCGGCCTCGCCATGCTCCTGGCCCACGCGGTGTTCAAGGCCCCCCTGTTCATGGTGGTCGGCATCATCGACCACGAGGCCGGCACGCGCGATCTGCGCCAGCTCTCCGGGATCGGCCGCCGCCACCCGGCCCTGGCCGCCGTCGCCGTGGTGGCGGGCCTGTCCATGGCCGGCCTGCCTCCGCTGTTCGGCTTCGTGGCCAAGGAGTCCGTCCTGGAGGGCCTGGCCGCCCACGGCGTGGCGCACGCGGACGTGTGGGGCTGGACGCCGCTCGTGCTCATGACCGTGGGCTCGGTGCTCACCTTCGCCTACACGTGGCGGTTCCTGTGGGGCTCGTTCGCCGCCAAGCGGGACGAGGAGGGGGCCGCGGTCCCCGTCACGCGCTTCCACACCCGCGTCACCACCCTCGAGCTGGCCCCGGCCGCGCTGCTCGCGCTCGCCGGCCTGGTGCTCGCCTTCCTGCCCGGCCCGGTGGAGGGGATCATCACCGCCCACACGGGCTCCCTGCCGCCGCTGGACCCGGAGGAGGCGCCGGCCTACCTGGCCCTGTGGCACGGCTGGACGCCCATCCTCGCCCTCTCCGCGGGGGTCTGGGTGCTCGGCGCGCTGCTCGCCCTCGGCCGGCCGGGAGTCGAGGCGTTCCAGCGCCGCGTCGAGTTCCCGGTCGACGCCCTGCGCACGTACCGGAAGATCACCGGCGCCCTCGACGAGGTCGCCATCTGGGTCACGGGGCGCACCCAGACCGGCTCCCTGCGCCGCTACCTGGGCATCATCCTGGCCACCGCGTTCCTGCTGCCGGCCGCGTTCCTGCTCTTCCCCGTGGGGCGCAGCGAGCGCACGCTGGCCACCTCGTTCCTCTCCGCGGACGTCGCCTGGTTCCAGACCCCGGCGCAGCTGGTCGTGGTGCTGATGATCGCCGTCGCCACCGTCTTCGCCGTCCGCGCGCGCCGCCGCTTCAAGGCGATCATGCTGGTGTCCGTGACCGGCTACGGCGCCGCCGCCCTGTTCGCGATGCGCGGCGCCCCGGACCTCGCGATCACCCAGGTGCTCGTGGAGACCATCATCCTGGTCACCCTCATCCTGGGCCTGCGCGTGCTGCCGCCGGACTGGTACGACCGCCGCACCGGCTCGCGGCGGCTGGGCCGCCTGGCCGTGGCCGTCGGGTTCGCGCTGACCATGATGTGGATCGCCGCCACCGCGCTGGCCGCCCGCACGGCGGAGCGGATCTCGCTGCCCATGCCGGAGCTCGCCTACACGGACGGCTACGGCACGAACGCCGTGAACGTCACCCTCGTGGACATCCGCGCGTGGGACACGTGGGGCGAGATCACGGTGCTGGCCGCCGCGGCCACCGGCGTGGCCTCCCTGATCTTCCTGCAGCACCGCGACGGGCGCACCCGCAGCATCGACGACGTCGCCCCCGGCTCCGTCGGCGACTTCGGCGCCGACTCCTCGCTCGGGGCCCGCGAGCTGTCCGTCGTGCGCAGCTTCGCTGTGGACGATCGCAAGGGCCAGTGGCTCGTGGCCGGCCACACGATGGCCCCCGAGCGGCGCTCGATCATCCTCGAGGTCGTCACCCGCTTCATGTTCCCGATCATGATGCTGCTCTCCGTCTACCTGCTGCTGGCCGGGCACAACACCCCCGGCGGCGGCTTCGCCGGCGGCCTGCTCGCAGGCCTGGCCCTCACGCTGCGCTTCCTCGCCGGCGGCCGGTACGAGCTGCAGGAGGCCTCCGTGATCCCGGCCGGGCCCATGATCGGCCTGGGCCTGGCGATCGCCACGCTCACCGGGATCGCCCCGCTCTTCTTCGGCGGGCAGATCCTGCAGTCCTATGTGGTGGAGTTCACCGACCTGCCGCTGTTCGGCGACGCCCTCAAGCTGGTCTCGGCCACGGCGTTCGACATCGGCGTGTACCTCGTGGTGGTCGGGCTCGTGATCGACGTGCTGCGCTCGCTCGGCGGTGAGGTGGACCGCCGGGGCGAGGAGGCCCGCCGCGCCCGCCTGCGCGCCGCGGCCCGCCGTCGCCATCCGCGCATGCCCACCCCGTCCACTCCGTCCACCCAGGAGGCCGCCCGATGATGACCGTCGACCTGGCCCTGCTCCTGGCCATGGGCGTGATGTTCGCCGGGGGCATCTACCTCGTGCTCGAGCGCAGCCTGACGCGCATCCTGCTCGGCATCGTGCTGATCAACAACGGCGCCATCATGCTGCTGTTCCTCTCCTCGGGCGGCACGGGCCTGGCCCCGCTGTTCGTGCGCGGACGGGACCCGCACGAGTACGCGGACACGCTGCCGCAGGCGCTGATCCTCACCGCGATCGTGATCGGCTTCGCCGTGATCGCGTTCCTGACCGCCATGATCTACCGCTCGTGGCTGCTCGTCCGCGAGGACGAGGTCGAGGTGGACGCGGAGGACGTCAAGATCGCCCGGATGCCCGCCTGGGACGCGGAGGACGACGCGGAGCTCGTGGAGGAGTCCTCGGAGTTCCTGGACGACGCCGCGGACCCCAACGCCCACTACGAGCACGCCACGGAGTCCCGACCCCACGTGCGCCACGCCTCACCCACGCCGCCCGCCCATCCCGGCCCGGCGTCCGCCGTCCGTGCCCACCGCGCCGACGGGGGGCCGCGCCCGTGAGCATCGGCACCCTCCCCCTGACCGACCTGGCCCCGCTGGCCGTCATGCTGCCCGTGCTGGGCGCGGCCGTGACCTTCATGCTCGTGCGCCGCCCCCGCGCGCAGATCACCGTCACGGTCTCCGCGCTCGTGCTCACCCTCGTGCTGGACGCGCTGCTGCTGGCCGCGGTCTGGGACACCGGGGTCGCGGCCGTCCACCTCGGCGGCTGGCCGGCCCCGCTGGGCATCAGCCTCGTGGTGGATCGGCTCTCGGCCCTCATGCTCGTGGTGTCGGCGCTGATCACCCTGGCGGTGCTGCTGTACGCCTCGGCGCAGGGGCTGATCAACCGGGACGAGGGTGGGCCGGTCTCGATCTTCCACCCCACGTTCCTGATCCTCGTGGCGGGCGTGTCCAACGCGTTCCTCGCCGGCGACCTGTTCAACCTCTACGTGGGCTTCGAGATCCTCCTGACGTCCTCCTACGTGCTGCTGACCATGGGGGGCACCGCCCAGCGCATCCGCGCGGGCGTCACCTACGTGGTGGTCTCCGTGCTCTCCTCGGTGGTGTTCCTGATCGCGATCGCGATGATCTACGCGGCCACCGGCACCGTGAACATGGCGGACCTGGCCGTGAAGCTGGGCGAGCTGCCCACCGACGTGCAGATGGTCCTGCACGTGCTGCTCCTGGTGGGCTTCGGCATCAAGGCGGCCGTGTTCCCGCTGTCCTTCTGGCTGCCGGACTCGTACCCCACCGCGCCCGCCCCGGTGACCGCGGTGTTCGCGGGCCTGCTCACCAAGGTGGGCGTGTACGCGATGATCCGCACCGAGACGCTGCTCTTCCCGGGGGAGCACGTCAACGCGCTCCTGCTCGTGGTGGCCGCGCTGACCATGGTGGTGGGCATCCTCGGCGCGCTGGCCCAGACGGACATCAAGCGCATCCTGTCCTTCATCCTCGTCTCCCACATCGGCTACATGATCTTCGGCCTGGGCCTGGCCACGGAGGCGGGGCTGGCGGCCACCGTGTACTACGTGGCCCATCACATCACCGTGCAGACCGCGCTCTTCCTCGTCACGGGCCTGATCGAGAACCGCGCCGGCACAGCGAACATCGACCGCCTCGGGTCCCTGGCGAAGGTCTCCCCGTTCGTGAGCGTCCTGTTCCTCGTGCCCGCGCTCAACCTCGGCGGCATCCCGCCGTTCTCCGGCTTCCTCGGCAAGGTCGGCCTGCTGCGCGGCGGCGTCGAGCAGGCCACGCCCCTGGCCTACACGCTGGTGGGCGTGTCCCTGCTCGTGTCCCTGCTGACCCTGCTCGTGGTGGTGCGCGTGTGGACCCGCGCGTTCTGGCGCCGCGTCGAGGACGTGGAGCACCCGCCCGCCCAGCTCGTGGCCGCCTACGAGCGGGCCGTCGCCCGTGGCGAGCGCCCCCGCCCGCTCGAGCCGGGCCTCGTGCTGCCCACCACGGCGCTCGTGGGCCTGACGCTGGTGTTCACGGTGGCCGCCGGTCCGCTGTTCGCGCTGGCCGACGAGGCCGCCACGGACATGCTCGACCGCTCGCCCTACATCGCGGCGGTGCTCGACGACGCCGCGGCCGAGCGGGCCGCGGCCACCCTCAGCGTCGACCCGACGGAGGTGCACGATGCCCGGAAGTGACTCCGCCCGCCGCGGCGTGGTGCGCCCCGACCGGATCCGGGGCATCGTGGCCCAGTGGCCGCTGATCCTCGTGATGGTGGCCGTGTGGTGCGCCCTGTGGCAGGACTTCGCTCCGCACGTGGCCCTGACCGGCCTCGCCTTCGCGCTGCTGATCATCGGGCTCTTCCCGATGCCGAGCATCCCGTTCAGCGGCCGTCTGAACCCCTGGTGGTCCCTCGTGTTCACGGTGCGGTTCCTCGTCGACGTCGTGCGCGCCTCAGTCAACGTGGCCGGGACGGTGCTGCTGCGTGGCCGCCGCGCCCGCGGCTCGATCGTGGGCGTCCCGCTGCGCAGCCACGACGACCTCATCATCACGCTCGTCAGCCACGCCCTGGCCCTGGTGCCGGGCTCGATCGTGCTGGACGTGGACCGGGTCCGCTCCGTCCTGTACCTGCACGTGCTCGACGCGACCACGGACGAGGACGTGGCGGGCTTCCGCGCCAAGGCCCTCGACGTGGAGGCGGGCATCATCCGCGCCGTCGGCACGCGTGAGGACCTCGAGCTGGTCCGCCGCTTCCCGAGTTCGGCGCCCCCCGCCGCCCGCCCCCCGAAGGAGGAGGCCTGATGGACCCCATGGACCTGGCCACGTGGGCCGGCGGGGCGCTGCTCGTGGTCGGCGCCGTCGGTGCGCTCTACCGGATCGTGCGCGGCCCCTCGCTGCTGGACCGGGCGGTCGCCACGGACGTGCTGCTCGTGGTGTTCTCCGGGATGCTCGTCCTGGAGATGGCCGTGCACCGCCACACCCACCACGTGGTCCTCGTGGTGCTGGCCGCCACCGTCGGCTTCGTCGGCTCGGTGACGGTGGCGCGCTTCGCGGAGGACCGGCGCCCGGACCACTCGCTCGAGGACCAGGCGCGCGTGCCCGGCACCACGGACGTGCCGGGCGGGGAGGAGGGCCGATGACCGACACCGCCACGCTCCTGGACTGGCTGGCCGCGTTCCTGCTCGTCAGCGGTGCCTTCTTCTCCCTGGTGGCCGGCGTGGGCCTGTTCGTGCTCCCGGACCTGCTGGCCCGCATGCACGCCGCCGCCAAGCCGCAGGTCCTCGGCCTGCTGCTCATGCTCGCCGGGCTGGCGATCGAGTGGCGGTCGTGGGTGTGGCTGCCCGTGCTGTTGCTGGCGTGGGTCACCCAGATGGTCACGGCCCCGGTGGCCTCCCACCTGGTGGGCCGTACGGGCTACCGCACCAAGCACGCCCGCCGTGAGCTGTTGCACCGGGACGAGCTGGCCGCCGTCGTCCGTCGCGCCGAGCCCCCGGCGGACCCCGGGCCGCGCCGCGCCGGCGCCCGGCCGCGCGGGCGCCGCTGACACCACCCCGCATAGCACGACGGCCGCCGTCCGGATCCCTCCGGGCGGCGGCCGTCGTCGTGGTGGTGGCGGGGCGGCTCAGACCTCGTGGTCCACGCGGTGCGCGGTGGACTCGGACACCTTGCGGATCGCGGCGCCGGCGCCGCGCTGGCCGGCGACCTTCAGCAGCGCCGCGACGCCCGCGGAGATGAACGCGAAGGACAGGGCCTCGATGAGGGGCAGCGTCTCGTCGGCCGCGTCGTTCGGGGCGCTGTGGCCGGTGACGAGCCGCCAGCCGCCCGCCACCACGCGGGAGCCGACGATGCCGCCGACCAGCGTGATGCCGGCGGACAGGGCCTTCTGGGCGAGCGTGTTCATGGTGCGCCTTCCGTGGTCGGGGATCTCACGTGCGGTTGCGGCCGCGGCCGACGACGCCGGACGGGCCGGTCCCCAGCCTAGCCCGCGGTGGGCACCGGGTCGCCGCTGACGTGCCGGCCGGGGTCGCCGTCGGCGTCCAGATGGGCCTGCAGCATGCCGGTGAGCTCGTGGTCCACGGGGATCTCGACGCCGTCGACGGCGCGCACCGGCAGGACGCCGCGCACCGAGGAGACGAGCCAGACGCCCTCGGCGCCCTGGAGGTCCGCCGGGACGAGCGGGCCGTAGCCGAGCTCCCAGCCGTCCGCGTGGGCGGCCGCGAAGATCACGGCCTGCGACGTGCCGGCGAGGATGCCCTTCTGGCGCAGCGGGGTGAGGAGGCGGCGGACGCCGTCCTCCCCGGTGCGCACGATCAGCACCGTGGAGGTGGGGCCCTCGAGCAGGTAGCCGTCCGCGCTGGTGAAGACGACGTCGTCGGCGCCGTGCGCGCGGGCGTAGCGCAGGGCGGCCATGTTCACGGCGTAGGAGAGGGTCTTCGCGCCGGTGAGCAGCCACGGGGAGCGCTCGGGGGCCTGCGAGTCGATGCCGCGGTCCAGCAGCAGCACCCGCAGCCCCCGCTGCCGCTCCTCGTCCTGGATCGCCGGGGCCGGGCTCAGCAGCGCCCACGCGGTGGGCGTGGGCACCGCGCCGGGAGCCGCGTCCGGGCCGCGGGTGACGGTCAGGCGCACGGCGAGACGGTCCCCGGGCGCGACGTCGTTGGCCTCGGTGAACGCCCGCAGGCCGAGCGCGACGGCGGCCTCCCACGCCGCCGCCTCGGGGGCGGCCAGCTGCAGGGCGGCGGCGGACGCGGCCAGCCGGCCGAGGTGGGCTCCGAGCTTGCGCATGCGCAGGGTCCCGAGCCCGTCGGCGACGGCGAGCGCCGTCTCGAAGATGCCGTCGCCGCGCGTGACCCCCTGGTCCGTGACGCTCAGGTGCGGGACGGCCGGGTCCGCGAGCCGCGGGGCGGGGGCGCCGTCCGCGTCCGTCTCGAGCAGGACGAGGACGGGCGAGCCGGCGGCGGGGGAGAAGGCGGTGGGACGCATCCGCCCAGGATAGACGCCCGCCCCCGGCCGATCGGGGCCGGGGGCGGGCATCAGTCGGGGGCGGTCAGGCC
>NZ_VIGS01000025.1:0-32823 GCF_006704135.1 Micrococcus sp. R8502A1 | reverse complement strand
ATGTGTAGAAGGGGCGGGGTCAGGCCCCGCCGTCGAGGCCGCGCAGGACCGCGGCCGGGACGAACTCGGCGACGTCGCCGCCGAGTCCGTGGACCTCCTTGATGAGCGAGGAGGACACGTGGGTGTACCGGGCGTCGGCCGGGAGGTAGACCGTCTCGACCCCGGTCAGGTGGCGGTTCATCGCGGCCATCGGGGCCTCGAACTCGAGGTCGGCGCCGCCGCGCAGCCCCTTGACGATCGCGTCCGCGCCGATCTGCCGGCAGAACTCGGCCAGCAGGCCCGGGCCCATGGGCCGGACCGCGACACCGGCGAGGGACGACACCGTCGCCTCGATCATGGCGATGCGCTCGTCCACGCTGAAGCGGTACGTCTTGGCCGGGTTGGAGGACACGGCGACCACCACCTCCTCGAAGAGGTTCGCGGCTCGCGCGATCACCTCGACGTGCCCCTTGTGGAGGGGATCGAACGAACCAGGGCAGACGGCACGACGCATGGGTGCCAGCCTAGCGGGGGCCGCGCCGGGCGGCGACGGACGCCCGTCCGGTCCGGCCCCGGCGCGTCGCGGTCCTGCCGGGCGCGGCGTGCGCCGCCGTGTGCGGTCCGCGGCGATGGGTACAGTGCGGCCATGGACGGAACCCAGCCCACCCCCGGGGCAGCACCGCACGACGTCGACATGGACGCGCCGTGGCGTCGCACGGCGGCGGCCGCGGGCCTGCTCGGTGACGCCGGCCCCGTGCCCACCGTGTTCGAGACGATGACGGGCCTCGCCGTCGAGCACGGGGCCGTGAACCTCGGCCAGGGCTTCCCCGACGCCGACGGCCCCGACGCGCTGCTGCGGCTGGCGGCCGACGCCGTGCTGGCGGGCCCCAACCAGTACGCCCCCGGCACGGGCGACCCCGCGCTGCGGCGGGCCGTTGCAGAGCACCGCCGGCGCCACTGGGGCGTGACGGAGGACCCCGCCACGCAGGTCATGATCACCACGGGCGCGACCGAGGGCATCGCCGCGACGGTCCTGGCGTTCGTGCGCCCGGGCGACGAGGTCGTCACGGTCGAGCCGTTCTACGACTCGCACGCCGCCACGATCGCCCTGGCCGGCGCCCGGCACGTGAGCGTGCCGGTGGAGGCGCCGGACTTCCTTCCGGACCCGGCGCGGGTGGCCGCGGCGATGACCGACCGCACGCGCCTGCTCATCGTGAACACGCCGCACAACCCCACGGGCGCGGTCTATCCGCGGGAGCTGCTCGAGGAGCTCGTGGCCCTGTGCCGGTCCCGGGGCGTGCTGATCCTCTCGGACGAGGTCTACGACCACCTCGTCTACGAGGGCGAGCACGTCAGCCTGCGCTCGGTCGCGGGCGCCGAGGACATCGCCCTGACGGTCTCCAGCGCGGGCAAGGCGTTCGCGGTCACCGGCTGGAAGGTCGGCTGGCTGACCGGCCCGGCCGAGCTCGTCGGGGCCGCGCGCGCCGTCAAGCAGTTCCTCACCTACTCCTCCGGCCCCGCCTTCCAGCGCGCGCTGGGTGCCTATCTGCCCACCGACGGCGCCGAACGGCACCTCGCCGGCCAGCGCGAGCGGTACCGCGACGCCCGGGATCGGCTCGTGGCGGGCCTGCGGGAGGCGGGCCTGGACCCGGTCGTCCCGGCGGCGGGCTACTTCGTCGTCGTGGACCTCGCCCCGTGGGGTGTGACGGACGCGGCCGAGGCCGCGGTGCGGTGGACGCGTGAGGCCGGCGTCACGGGCATCCCCGTGGGCGCGCTCTGCCGCCCGGACGGGGGCCACCTGCGGTCGTGGCTGCGGCTGGCGTTCTGCAAGTCTCCCGATGCGATCGACGAGGCGATGCGCCGCCTGGCCGAGGCGGCCCCGCGGCTGCGCACGCCCTGACCCCCGACGCTTTCGTTGACGAAACGGCGGCCCCCGGAGCACTTTCGTTCGGGAAACGGCGGTCCCCGGAGCATTTTCGTTCGGGAAACGGCGGCCGCCGTGCTCGCGGTTCCGTGCTGAGCCCAGTCCGTTCCGCCCTCCCGTCTCCCCGGTGAGAACGGGCCGAGATGCCGCCGTTTCCCGAACGAAAACGGGCCGACACGCCGCCGTTTCCCGAACGAAAGCGGGTGGGCGGGGTCAGCGCTCGTCCTGCCAGAGGTACAGGGCGGTCTCGCCGTAGACGCGCACCTCGACCTCCTCGAGGCCGCGCGGCCGGCGCGGCGCGGCGTCCCGGGCCGCCCGCTCGAGCACGAGCAGCCCGCCCGGGGCGAGCCGCCCGGCCGCCGCCTCCAGCACGGCCTCGAGCGGCGGGCCGGCCACCGGGTACGGCGGGTCGGCCAGGATCAGGTCCACGGGCGCGGCCTCCGCCGCGAGCGCCTGCTCCACGCTCCCGGCGCGCACGCGCACGACGTCGGCCCCGCGCGCCCGGTTGACCAGCGCGGCGTTCGCGCGGCACGCGGTCACGGCCTTCCGGTCCCGCTCGACCAGCAGCACCGATGCCGCTCCGCGGCTGGCGGCCTCGCACCCCAGGGCGCCGGAGCCGGCGTAGAGGTCGAGCACGGCCGTCCCGTCCAGCCAGTCGCGGGCCTCGAGCCAGGAGAACAGGGCCTCCTTGGTGCGGTCCGTGGTGGGGCGCGTGCCGGTGCCGGGGACGGCGGTCAGGGGACGCCCGGCGGCCGCGCCGGCGATGATGCGGGACATGGCTCAGCCCTTCTCGAGGTAGTCGGCGGCGGTGAGGTGCTCGGCCTCCCAGCGGGCCACCTCGGCGGCGAGCGCCGGGTGGGCGGAGAGCCCCGGGCCGGCCGCCATGACCTGCGCGACGGCGTCGGCGGCCACGGCGATCAGCGGGGCGTCGGCGATGACGTCCACGTGGTGCAGCCCCGAGGCCAGCCCGGACTGGGCGGCGCCGAGCACGTCGCCGACGCCGCGCTGGGCGAGGTCCTCCTGCGCGATGCGCATGCCGTCCTGCTCCTGCGCCAGGACCTCGAGCCGGCGCAGCGACGGGTGCCCGTCCGGCAGGCGCGTGGCCAGCAGGCAGACCGCCGCCCCGGGCCCGCGGCCCACGCGGCCGCGCAGCTGGTGCAGGGTGGACAGGCCGAAGTCGTCGGCGTCGAGGATCGCCATGATCGTCGCGTTGGGCACGTCCACGCCCACCTCCACGACGGTGGTCGCCACGAGCACGTCCGTCTCCCCGCGCGCGAAGGCCTGCATCGCCGCGTCCTGCTCGGCCTGGTCCATGCGCCCGTGCACGGCGTCGATCCGCAGCCCCGCCAGCGCCGGGAGACCCCGCAGCCGGGGTGTCATCTCCTCCACGTTGGCGTGGCCCGGGTCGGCGTCGTCGGGGTCGATGCGCGGGCACACCACGAACGCCTGGTGGCCGGCCGCCACGTGCTCGGCGATCAGCTCCCACACCCGGCCGATCACGCGCGGACCGTGGGCCATCCGCGCCACGTGCGTGGTGACCGGCTGACGCCCGGACGGCAGCCCCTCGAGCACCGACAGGTCCAGGTCCCCGAACACCGTCATCGCCACGGAGCGCGGGATGGGCGTGGCGGACATGACGAGCAGGTGCGTGCCGGGATTGGCCCGCCGCAGGGCCTCGCGCTGGTCCACGCCGAAGCGGTGCTGCTCGTCGACGACGGCCAGGGCCAGCTCGGCGAAGCCCACCTTCTCGGAGAGCAGCGCGTGCGTCCCGACGGCGATCCCGGCCTCGCCGGAGGCCAGGGCCAGCAGCGCCTCGCGGCGCGCGGCGGTCTTGAGCGAGCCGGTGACCAGCGCGACCCTCGTGGCCGGGCCGTCGCCGGCCCCGAGGGTGCCGGCCTCGGCGAGCGGGCCCATCAGGCGCAGCAGGGCACGGTGGTGCTGCGCGGCGAGCACCTCGGTGGGCGCCACCAGGGCGGCCTGGCCGCCGGCGTCCACGACCTGCAGCATCGCCCGCAGGGCCACGAGCGTCTTGCCCGCGCCCACGTCCCCCTGCAGCAGCCGGCTCATCGGGGCGTCCCGGGCCAGCTCGGCGGACAGCTGCTCCCCCACCGCCACCTGGCCGGGCGTGAGCGCGAACGGCAGGCGGGCGTCGAGGGCCTCGAGCAGGCCCCCGGGCCGCGGCGGGCGGGGCACGGCGGGCACCGCCCGCTCCCGGTCCCGGCGCCAGGCGAGCGCGGCCTGGACGAGCAGTGCCTCACGCAGGGCGAGCGCGGTCCGGGCCGGGCCGGTGGCGGCGACGTCGTGCGGGGCGTGCAGGTCCCGGTACGCCTGCGCGGTGCCCGGCAGCGGCGCGTCCAGGTCGAGCGCCGCGGCGGCCTCCGCGCGGATCCGCTCGGTGAGCAGCTCGGGGATCCGTCCCAGGTCGACGGTCTCGAGCACCCGGGCGACGGCGGAGCGGACCGTCCACGACGGCAGCTTCCCCGTGGCCCGGTAGAGCGGGACCGGTCGCACGTCCACCTCCCCCGGGGCGACGTCGTCGTCCAGGAGGGCGAAGTCCGGGTTGTTCAGCGTGATCCGGCCGCGGTACTCGGTCGTGCGGCCCTGGAACATGGCGGTCATCCCGGGGGCGAGGCGGCGGCGGGCGTCGTGGCCGTTGAAGAAGGCCATGGACAGGCTCGCCCCCGGCACGCCGGCCACGGACGGGTCCGCGACGGTGACGTCCACGATGAACCCGGGCCGGCTGTGCATGCGCCGCGTGGTCACCGACTCCACGACGGCGACGACGGTCACCTCGGCGTCGTAGGGCAGCGCGGCGATGGGGGTGAGCTCGCCGCGCTCGATCCAGCGGCGCGGCACGTGGTCCAGCAGGCCCCCGACCGTGGTCAGCCCGAGCTCCTTCTCGAGGCGGGCGGGCAGCTTCCCGCCCAGCACCTCGGACAGGGGCAGGTCGGTGACGGGGGCCTCAGCGGCCATGGCACCCGTCCGGTGCGGCGTCGTCGCCGTGCGACGGCCCGGCCAGGTCGGTGACGGTCAGGCCCTCGACGTCGCCGGCGGCCCGCAGGGGGCCGATCGCGTCCTCGGCGCGGGGCACGTGCACGTGGACCCGCCACGGGACCCGGCCCTGCCCGTCACGGGCGGTGCCGAGGGGGGCCAGGATCACGGCGTCCCCCACGTCGGCCAGCCGTCGGCGCAGCCCGGCCACGGCGAGCGGGGTGAGCGTCAGGGTGCCCATCACCTCGACGGCCCCCTCGATCGGCGCCTCCGCCTCGGCGGCGTGCTCGCCCTCCGCGGCCTGGGCGCCCTCGACGTAGCCGGGGAGGGCGGTGGCCAGCTCCTCGTCCACGGGCGTGCCCGTCACGACGGAGCGCAGCGCCTCGAACACCCAGAGCAGCCCGACGGCGCCGGCGTCCACGACGTGCGCCCGGGTCAGCGGGGCGAGCAACGACTCGGTCTCCTCCACGGCCTGCACGCAGTCGGCCAGCATGACGGTCACGGCCGGGCCGAGGCGCACGGCCGGGTCCGCGTCCCCGGCCACCGCGGGCGTGTCGGGAGCCTGGGTGGACGAGCGCGCAAGGCTGCGGGCGGCCGCGGAGAGCACCGTGAGGATCGTCCCCTCGCGCGGATCCGACAGGGCCTGCCGGGCGGCCCGGTCGGCGGCCCCGAATGCCGCCGCCAGGGCGAACGCGTCGACGCGCTCCCGGCCGCGCAGGGGCTCGGCCATCCCCGCCAGGCTGACCGCCAGCAGCATGCCCGAGTTGCCTCGGGCCGAGTCCAGCGCGGCCGCGCCCGCGTGCGCGAGCACGGCGCCGACGTCGTCCTGTGCGGGGCAGGCGTCGGCCGCGGCGCGGGCCGCCGTCAGCGTGGCGAGCATGTTCGTGCCCGTGTCCGCGTCCGGGACCGGGAAGAGGTTCAGGGCGTCGAGCCGCGGCGCGGCCCGGCCCACGAGCTCCTCCGCGAGCGCGAGCCAGTGCCGTACCAACGACGGCCGGGGCGGCGTGCTCACTGCGTGACGGCCTCCCCCAGGGTGCCGGTGCGGATGCCCTTGCCCAGGCGGGCGATCGCCTCCCAGTCCGGCCACACGACGTCCTCGCCGGTGTCCGTGTAGCCCACGCCCACGGACGGCACCGTGCTGGTCACGATCGGGGCGTCGCGCGCATCGCGCAGGGACCACGCCAGGTTCGCGAGGGTGCCGGAGTCGAGCTCGTCGTCGAGGGTCAGGAAGGGGGCGAACTCCTCGACGGCGGCCTGCACGCGGCTCGGGTCCGAGAGGGTGTCGCGGGAGAGGAACGCGGCCACGATGGCCTTGACCAGGCGCTGCTGGTTCTCCACACGGTCGAAGTCGCTGCGCGGCAGGTTGTACCGCTCCCGCGCGTAGGCCAGGGCCTTGTCCCCGTCCATCTGCACGGTGCCCGCGGGGAAGTCGATGCCGCCGGTCGAGACGAAGGCGCTGGGGTTGTCCACGCTGACGCCGCCCAGGGCGTCCACGAGGCCCTTGAAGCCGGCGAGGTCCACGGCGATCACGTGGTCCACGCGTGCCTGGAACATGTTCTCCGCGGTGGCCACCGTCAGCGGGATGCCGCCGTACTGGTAGGCGGCGTTGACCTTGTGGTCCCCGTGTCCCGGGATCGGCACCCACATGTCGCGCATGATGGACATGACCTGGATCTCGCTGCGGTCCCCGGGCACGTGGACCCACATGAGGGTGTCCGACCGGCCGGCGGAGTCACGGCCCTCCGCGCCCGCGTCCTCGCCGACGAGCAGCACGTCGAGGGCCTGCTCGTCCGCCTTCTCGTCCGCGTCCGGGGCGACGGGGCCCTGGGCGCCTTCGGCGGCCTGGTCCGCGTCCATGCCGGGCGGCGGCGCGGTGGGCTGCTGGGCGGACGCCCCCGCGGCGCCCGGGCGGCCCGACTCGGCGGGGAACGCGCCGCCGTCGAAGCGCTGGGTGTCCTGGTCGATGATCCGGGCGATCCCGCCGACGTACACCGCCGCCGCGATGCCCACGGCCAGCAGCGCCACGAGCACCACCGCCAGGGCGATCAGCCACGGGCGGCGACGACGACGGCGCCGCCCGACGGCGACGTCCTCCTGCGGGGGGCGGGGGCGGGGGTCCGCGGTGCTGCTCACGTGGGCTCCTGAGGCGGGGACGGGAACGGTCCCGTCCATGCTAGGGCACGGGCCCCCGCGGGTCCCGGCGGCGCACGTATCCTGGGCGGATGGAATCCCGCCGTCTGCGTCGTCTCGTGCCCCTCCTGACCGCGATCGCCCTCGGCGCCACGGCCTGTACCGGACGGGT
Organism: Micrococcus sp. R8502A1; assembly: GCF_006704135.1. Lineage (NCBI taxonomy): Bacteria > Bacillati > Actinomycetota > Actinomycetes > Micrococcales > Micrococcaceae > Micrococcus > Micrococcus sp. R8502A1. Next base: position 25,627 of record NZ_VIGS01000025.1, on the reverse strand, counting down.
GGCCACGGTGGAGGCCGCGCCCCACGCCGCTGACCCGGCGTGTGCCCCGGCCATGGTGGCCATGCCCGACGCCCTGGGCGACCTCGACCTACGCCCCACCGACAGCCAGGCGACGGCCGTGTGGGGTGACCCGGCCGCCGTCGTCCTGCGCTGCGGCGCCGAGGTCCCCGGCCCCACCACGGACCGCTGCATCTCCGTGGACGGGATCGACTGGGTCGTCCGGGACGAGGACGAGAACTGGCGGATCACCACCTACGGCCGTGACCCGGCCGTGGAGGTGCTGTTCGGCAAGGACCAGGCCAGCTCGGACACCGTGATGGTGGGCCTGTCCTCGGCGGTCGCGCAGATCGAGCCCAGCGGCGGCTGCGTCGGCGTGCAGGACGCCACACCCGTCGGCTGAGACCGACGCGGGCCGGCCGCGAGCCGCGTCAGTGCAGGCCGACGCCCCGCTCGAGGGCGAGGTCCAGCAGCTCCGAGATCAGATCGTCGTAGGACAGGCCCGTCCGCTCCCACATGGCCGGGTACATGCTGATGGGCGTGAAGCCCGGCATGGTGTTGATCTCGTTGACCACCCACCGCCCGTCCGGGGTGAAGAAGAAGTCGCAGCGGCCCAGGCCGGATCCGTCCACGGCCTCGAAGGCGCGGATCGCCAGGGCGCGCAGCCGCTCGATCTCCTCCTCCGGCAGCTCGGCCGGGCAGGACAGCTGGGTGGTGCCGGTGTCCTGGTACTTCGACTCGAAGTCGTAGAACTGCGTCTCGCCCTCGTCGTGGGCCACGACGATCTCCCCCGGCAGCGAGGCGCGCGGGGCGGCGGCGCCGTGCCCGTCGAGGACGGCGCACTCGATCTCGCGGCCGACGATGCCCGCCTCCACCACGACCTTGGGGTCGAAGCGACGGGCCTCCTCGACGGCGGCGCGCAGACCCGCGGGCTCGGTGACGCGGGTGATGCCGAAGGAGGAGCCGGCACGGGCGGGCTTGACGAACAGCGGGTAGGCGAGCGCCCCGGCGCGGGCGAGGGCCGCCTCCGGATCGCGTGCCCAGTCGCGGGCGGTGATGGTCTCCCACGGGCCGACCTCGAGGCCGGCGGCCTGGAAGGCGACCTTCATGAAGTGCTTGTCCATGCCGACCGCGGAGGCCAGCACGCCGCAGCCCACGTAGGGCAGACCCAGCGACTCGAACATGCCCTGGAGCGTGCCGTCCTCGCCCCAGGGGCCGTGCAGCAGCGGGAACACGACGTCCACCGGGCCCAGCGAGGAGCCGTCGGCCGCGGTCAGCTCGACGGTGCCGTCCGACAGGGCGCGCAGGCTCACCGGGGCCTCGGGCTCCGGCACCTCCGGCAGGGCGTCGCCGTCCAGGCGGAACGAGGCCACGTCCAGCTCGTCGTGCGACCACCGGCCGGAGCGGGCCACACCCACCGGCACGACGTCCCAGCGCTGACGGTCGGCCGCGTGCAGCACGCCCGCCGCGGTCACGCAGCTGATGGGGTGCTCGCTCGAGCGGCCGCCGAAGAGCAGGAGCACGCGGGGACGCGCGTCGGCGGCGGCCTCCGGGGCAGGGGTGGCGGTCATGCGGCGCGTCCTTCCGACTTCAGGTCACGGGCGAGCAGCAGCTCGGCGAGGCGGTCCACGGCCACGTCCCCGGCGACCACCCGGTCCATCAGCTCGCTGATGGGCATCTCCACACCGTGGGCGCGGGCGGCGTGCACGACGGCGGACACGGACTTGATGCCCTCGGCCGTCTGGCTCATCGCGGCCACCGCCTCCTCCGCGCTGAGGCCGGTGCCGATGTGGCGGCCGGCCGTGCGGTTGCGGGAGAGGGGCGAGGCGCACGTGGCCACGAGGTCGCCCAGGCCGGCGAGCCCGGCCATGGTGGCCGGGTCGCCGCCGAGCGCGACGGCCAGCCGGGTGGTCTCGGCCAGGCCCCGGGTGATGACGGAGGCCTTGGAGTTGTCCCCCAGCCCCTGCCCGTCGCAGATGCCCACGGCGAGCGCGATGACGTTCTTCACCACACCGCCGATCTCCACGCCCACGACGTCGGTGTTCGTGTAGGGCCGGAAGGTCCGGCCGGCCGTGAGGGCGGCGATGCGCTCCGCCGTCGCGCGCGAGGCCGAGGCGACCACCGTGGCGGTGGGCTCGCCGCGCGCGATCTCGAGGGCGAGGTTGGGTCCGGAGACCACCGCGAACCGGTCCGGGCTGAGGCCCAGCTCCTCCGCGCAGACCTGCGACATCCGCGCGTCGGTGCCGCGCTCGAGGCCCTTGACGAGGGAGACCACGACGGCGTCCGGGGCCAGGTCGGCGCGCACGGCGTGCAGGGTCTCGCGCACGTGCTGCGCGGGCACGGCCACCACCACGACGCCGGCGCCCCGGACCGCCTCGGCGGCGTCGGTGACGGCGCGCACGCAGGTGGGCAGCGTGATGCCGGGCAGGTACTCGGGGTTCTCGTGTCGCTCGGTGATGGCCTCGGCGACCTCGGCCCGCCGGGACCACATCACGATCTCGGACGCGCGGGCGGGCTCGGGGCTGGTGCTCAGGCCCAGGACGCGGGCGAAGGCCGACCCCCAGCTGCCGGCCCCGAGGACGGCGACGGTGCGCGGATCGCTCATGCCCCGGCCACCCGCGCTCCGGCCGTGGGATCCCAGCGGCCCTCCGGGGCCGGTTCTCCGCGCAGCTCGGCGACCAGGTCGGTGATCGCGCCCATCATGCGGCCGGTGCCCTCGCGCAGGGTCCCCGCCGTCACGGGGCGGTCCCGCAGGTCCGCGAGGTCGACGGGCGCGCCGACCCGGATCCGGGCGGTCTTGCGCGGGAGGACGCGGAGGGAGCGGCCGCCGTACGGCAGCAGCTCCTGGATGCCCCACTGACCGACGGGGATGAGCGGGGCGCCGGTCTGCAGGGCGAGGCGCACGGCCCCGTTGCGCCCGGCCATGGGCCAGCCGTCGGGATCGCGGGTGACGGTGCCCTCCGGGTAGACGATGATCGCCCGGCCCGTGGCGACGGCCTCGCGGGCGGCGGCGAGCGAGCGGCCGCCATCGCGGGTGCGCTCGACCGGGATCATGCGGGTGGCCTCGAGGACCTGCTTGAGCACGGGCACCTTCCAGAGCTCGGCCTTGGCGAGGAAGGTCGGCAGCAGGCCCTGGTTGTAGACCATGTGGGCCACGGAGAGCGGGTCCACCTCCGAGATGTGGTTGACGGCGAGGATCGCGCCGGTCTCGGGCAGGTGCTCGGTCCCCTCCCACACCTGGCGGACGATGGCCCGCATCGCCGGTCGCACGATCACCCCCGGGATCACGTAGGGGGCCCGCGCGGCACGCGTCGGACGACCCCCCGCAGCGGCAGGGCTCTGCGCGTCCACGCCGCTCACCGGTCGCGTTCGGTCAGCTCGACGTCGGCGCCGAGGCCCTCGAGCTTCGCCATGAAGTGCTCGTAGCCGCGGTTGATGATCTCCAAGCCCGTCGCCGTGGAGGTGCCCTCGGCGGTGAGGGCGGCGATCAGGTGGGAGAAGCCGCCGCGCAGGTCCGGGATGTCGAACTCGACGCCGTGCAGCGGCGTCGGGCCGGAGATCACGGCCGAGTGCAGGAAGTTGCGCTGGCCGAAGCGGCACGGCACGGAGCCGAGGCACTCGCGGTGCAGCTGGATGGAGGCGCCCATCCGCACGAGGGCGTCGGTGAAGCCGAAGCGGTTCTCGTACACGGTCTCGTGCACGATGGAGACCCCCTTGGCCTGGGTCAGCGCCACCACGAGGGGCTGCTGCCAGTCGGTCATGAAGCCGGGGTGCACGTCCGTCTCGAGCACGAGCGGGTTGAGATCGCCGCCGGCGTGCCAGAACCGGATGCCGTCGTCGACGACGTCGAACTCGCCGCCGATCTTGCGGTAGGTGTTCAGGAACGCCGTCAGGTCGCGCTGCTCGGCGCCGCGGACGTAGATGTCCCCCCGGGTGGCCAGGGCGGCGGAGGCCCACGAGGCGGACTCGTTGCGGTCGGGCAGCGCGATGTGGTTGTAGCCGCGCATCTCGCTCACGCCCTCGATGCGGATGGTGCGGTCCGTCTGCACGGTGATGATCGCGCCCATCTTCTGCAGGACGGCGATGAGGTCGTGGATCTCCGGCTCGACGGCGGCGCCCTTGAGCTCGGTGATGCCCTCGGCCTTCACGGCGGTCAGCAGCACCTGCTCGGTGGCTCCGACGGAGGGGTACGGCAGCTCGAGCTTGGCGCCGTGCAGGCCCTTGGGGGCGGAGATGGAGATGCCGCCCGGGCGCTTGTCCACGACGGCGCCGAAGTTGCGCAGCACGGCCAGGTGGTAGTCGATCGGGCGGTCGCCGATCTTGCAGCCGCCGAGGTCGGGGATGAAGGCCTCGCCGATCGCGTGCATGAGCGGGCCGCAGAAGAGGATCGGGATGCGCGAGTCGCCGGCGTGGGCGTCGATCTCGGCGGTCAGGGCCGACTTCACCCCGGCCGGGTCCATCGTGATCCGCCCGGTCTCCTTGTCCCACTCCACGGACACGCCGTGGATCTCGAGGAGGGAGCTGACGACGTCCACGTCCTTGATCTCGGGGATGTTCCGGAGCACGGACGGCGAGTTGCCGAGCAGGGCGGCCACCATGGCCTTGGGCACCAGGTTCTTGGCGCCGCGCACGGTCACCTCACCGGTCAGCGGCTTGCCGCCATGGATGGTCAAGAGCTTCGCCATGCGCGTCCTTCCTCAGTGCGGCCGCAGGGCCACGGTCTCGGCCACTCCGCCGGAGCGGGGAGGTCTCTGAACGGGACCGCCCGCCGTGTGCGGCGGGCGGTCCCGGAATCGCCTCCCAGCATAGGGCGTCGCCGGGCACGCGCGGCAATGGTGCGCTCCCGGCGGCGGCCGGTCAGCCGGCCGTGCGGGCCGGCAGGGTGGTGGGCTTGTACGCGGGGCGGTCCGCCTCATAGGCATCGATCTCGGCCTGGTGCCCCAGGGTGACGGCGATGTCGTCCAGGCCCTCGAGCAGCCGGTGACGGGTGTCGTCGTCGATCTGGAACGGGGCGGTCACATCCCCGCACTCGACGGTGCGTGTGACGAGGTCCACGGTGACCGGGGTCCCGGGACGGTTCTCCAGCTCCTTCCAGATGCGCTCGACGTCCTCCTGCTCCACCTGGGCCGCGACGAGCCCCTGCTTGGCGGAGTTGCCGCGGAAGATGTCCGCGAAGCGCGGGGAGATCACGGCGCGGAAGCCGTAGTCCTTGAGCGCCCACACGGCGTGTTCGCGCGAGGAGCCGGTGCCGAAGTCCGAGCCCGCCACGAGCACGGTGCCCCCGCTGAACGGCTCGGTGTTCAGGATGAAGTCGGGGTCCTGGCGCCAGCCTGCGAACAGGGCGTCCTCGAAGCCCGTGCGGGAGATCCGCTTGAGGTACACGGCCGGGATGATCTGGTCCGTGTCCACGTTCGAGGCGCGCAGCGGCACGCCGACGCCGGTGTGGGTGGTGAACTTCTCCATGGCTCAGGCCTCCTGGGGGGTGAGGGCGGGCAGGTCGGACGGGCTGGCGAGGCGGCCCAGCACGGCGGTGGCCGCGGCGACCACCGGGGACACCAGGTGGGTGCGCCCGCCCTTGCCCTGCCGGCCCTCGAAGTTGCGGTTGGAGGTGGACGCGCAGCGCTCCCCCGGGGAGAGCTGGTCCGGGTTCATGCCCAGGCACATGGAGCAGCCGGCGAACCGCCACTCGGCCCCGAAGTCCTCGAACACCCTGTCCAGGCCCTCGTCCATCGCCTGCAGACGCACGCGCGCCGAGCCCGGCACGACCATGACGCGCAGCCCCTCGGCCTTGCGCCGGCCCCGGACGACCTCGGCGAACGCCCGCAGGTCCTCGATGCGGGAGTTGGTGCACGAGCCCATGAACACGGTGTCGACCTCGACCTGCTTCATCGGGGTCCCGGGGGCCAGGTCCATGTAGGACAGCGCCTTGCGGGCCGCCTCCTGGGCCACCGGGTCGGCGAAGTCCTCGGGCGCGGGGACGGTGTCGTTCAGGCTCACGCCCTGCCCCGGGTTGGTGCCCCACGTGACGAACGGCTCCAGCGTGTCCGCGTCGATGACCACCTCGGCGTCGAACTCCGCGCCCTCATCCGTGGCGAGGGTGCGCCAGTGCTCGACGGCGGCGTCCCAGTCGGCGCCCTCGGGGGCATGGGGCCGCCCCTTCAGGTAGGCGAAGGTGGTCTCGTCCGGGGCGACCATGCCGGCGCGGGCGCCGGCCTCGATGGACATGTTGCAGATGGTCATCCGGCCCTCCATGGAGAGGTTCCGGATGGCCTCACCGCGGTACTCGAGCACGAAGCCCTGGCCCCCGCCCGTGCCGATCTTCGCGATGACCGCGAGGATGATGTCCTTGGCCGTCACACCCGGGCGCAGCGTGCCGTCCACGGTGACCGCCATGGTCTTGAAGGGCTTCAGCGGCAGGGTCTGGGTGGCCAGGACGTGCTCGACCTCGGAGGTGCCGATGCCGAACGCCAGGGCGCCGAACGCGCCGTGGGTGGAGGTGTGGGAGTCGCCGCAGACCACGGTGAGGCCGGGCTGGGTCAGGCCCAGCTGGGGGCCGACGACGTGGACGATGCCCTGCTCGGCGTCCCCCAACGGGTGCAGGCGGACGCCGAACTCGGCGCAGTTGGCCCGCAGGGTCTCGATCTGGGTGCGCGAGGTGGCATCCGCGATCGGCTGGTCGATGTCCAGCGTCGGGGTGTTGTGGTCCTCCGTGGCGATGGTCAGGTCGGGCCGACGCACCGGACGGCCGGCCAGACGCAGCCCCTCGAAGGCCTGCGGGCTCGTCACCTCGTGCACGAGGTGCAGGTCGATGTAGAGCAGGTCGGGGGTGCGGGAGGCGCCCTCGCCCTCGCCGCGCACCACCACGTGTTCGTCCCAGACCTTCTCGGCCAGCGTCCTGGGTCCCGTCGTCGCCGTCGTCATCTGCCGCACCTTCCTGCTCACGCACCTGTCGGTCGTCGCCCGGCGCGGGGCGCCGGTGCTCACGGACCACTGTGGGGCGCGGCGGGGCCGTTCTCGACCACGGGGCGCGATATTCCATATCGTGAGATTTCGTCTCATATTCCGGAATCGGCGGCGGCCGGCCCGGTCGCACACGACGCGCGCCGACACCCAAGGCCGTCCGCGCAGTGAGACGACTACGATCACCCCATGACCACCGAGCCCATGCGCCCACCCACCGAGGACGACCTCATCGGCCCCTCGCTCCACCGGCATCCCAGCGGCGTCGGCGTGGTGGACAAGTCGGTGGCGATCCTCGACGCGCTCGAGTCCGGCCCGGCCACGCTCGCCCAGCTCGTCACCGCCACCGGGATCGCGCGGCCCACGCTGCACCGGCTCGCGGCCGCCCTCACGCACCACCGCATGGTGGGCAAGGACCTGCAGGGCCGCTACGTGCTGGGCACCCGCCTGGCCGAGCTCGCCTCCGCTGCCGGCGAGGACCGGCTCACGACGGCCTCCGGCCCGGTGCTGCTGTGGCTGCGTGATGCCTCGGGAGAGAGTGCCCAGGTGTTCCGTCGGCAGGCGGACTCCCGCGTGTGCGTGGCCAGCGCGGAGCGGCCCTGGGGCCTGCGCGACACCATCCCCGTGGGCGCCCGCATGTCCATGAAGGCCGGCTCCGCCGCGCAGGTGCTCCTGGCCTGGGAGGACCACGAGCGGCTCGTCGAGGGGCTGGCCGGCGCCGTCTTCACACCCACCGTCCTCGCGGCGGTGCGGCGGCGCGGCTGGGCCCAGTCCCTGGCCGAGCGTGAGCCCGGGGTCGCCTCGGTGTCCGCACCGGTGCGCGGCCCCAGCGGCCGCGTCATCGCGGCGGTCTCGATCTCCGGCCCCCTCGAGCGGCTCTCCCGCCAGCCGGGCCGGCTGCACGCGGACGCCGTCGTCTCCGCCGCGACGCGGCTCACCGAGCTCATCCGCGCCGGCGAGGCCTGAGGCCCGCCCGCGCCACCGACGGGACGCGCCGCGGAGGCACCCCGTTCTTCCCGCGTTCACCCGCGGGGCCTAGCGTCAACCAGGTCCCCGACCGCCACCCCCCGCACCACCGAGGAGTCCGCCGTGACCGAGACGACCGCGCCCGCCGCCCCCGCCGAGCAGGAGGCCGCGCCGCGGCTGTCCGTGATCGGCACGGGCTATCTGGGCGCCACGCACGCCGCCTGCATGGCCGAGCTGGGCTTCGAGGTCCTCGGCGTGGACGTGGACCCGGCCAAGATCGAGCGCCTGGCCCGCGGCGAGGTGCCCTTCCACGAACCCGGCCTGCCCGAGCTGCTGCGCACCCACGTCGCCTCCGGGCGGCTGCGCTTCACCACCGACGTCGCGGAGGCGGCCCGCTGGGCGGACGTCCACTTCATCGGCGTCGGCACCCCGCAGAAGGTGGGCGAGACCGCGGCGGACCTGAGCTACGTGGACGCCGCCGTCGCCTCCCTCGCCGCGGCGATCGACCGCGACGCGCTGATCGTCGGCAAGTCGACCGTGCCCGTGGGCACGGCGCGCCGCCTGGCCGAGCTCGTGCGCACCGTGCGCGCGGAGGCCGGACTGCCGGGCGAGGTCGAGCTCGCCTGGAACCCCGAGTTCCTCCGGGAGGGCTTCGCCGTGAGGGACACGCTCACCCCGGACCGCCTCGTCATCGGCACGCACGGGCCCCGCGCCGAGGGCATCCTGCGCCGCGTCTACGCGCGGCAGCTCGCGGCCGACACCCCGTGGATCAGCACGGACCTCGAGACGGCCGAGCTGGTGAAGGTGGCCGCCAACGCCTTCCTGGCCACGAAGATCTCGTTCATCAACGCGTTCTCGGAGATCACCGAGAACGTGGGCGGGGACATCGGCACCCTCGCGGACGCGATCGGCCACGACGCGCGGATCGGACGCCGGTTCCTCAACGCGGGCGTGGGCTTCGGGGGCGGCTGCCTGCCCAAGGACATCCGCGCGCTCCAGGCCCGCGTCTCCGAGCTGGGCCTGGACCGGACCATGCGGTTCCTGGCGGAGGTGGACGACATCAACCTGCGCCGCCGTGACCGCGTGGTGGACCTGGCGGTGCAGGTGCTCTCCGCGGCTCGCGACGGCCGGATCCGCCGGGCCGAGGTCTCCGGGCCCGCCCCCACCCCCGCGAGCGTGCAGATGCTCAACGGCACGCGGATCGCCGTGCTGGGCGTCACGTTCAAGCCGGACTCCGACGACGTCCGGGACTCCCCCGCCCTCGACGTCGCCAACCGTCTCTACACGGCCGGCGCCGACGTCCGGGTGTACGACCCCGAGGGCAACGCCAACGCGTCCGCCCGCTTCCCGCGGCTCGACTACGTGGACTCTCTCGAGGCGGCCGTGGACGGCGCCGAGCTGACCCTGCTGCTGACCGAGTGGCGCCAGTTCCGCGAGATGGATCCGGACGCCGTGGGCGCACGCGTGGCCTCCCGCCTGCTGATCGACGGGCGTAACGTCCTGGACGTCGCCGCGTGGCGCGAGCACGGGTGGGACGTCATCGGCCTCGGCCACCGCTTCGACCCGGAGCGACTCCTCCGCGCGGCCTGACCCGCCCGCGGACCTCGTCCCGGGCGTTCAGCCGGCGAACGGGTCCCAGCCGGACTCGGACAGGGGCCGGTGCCCGGTCGGCGGCCGGCCCCCGGCCGGCACGAGCCGGCCGATCCGCGTGAACCCCCGGGGCAGCTCGGTCTCGGGCCACGCCAGCCCCAGGAGACCGTAGTCCTCGCCCCCGCCGGTCACGAGCGCCTCCGGACTGGTCCCGGCCAGGGCGGCCACGCGGCGCAGGGGTGCGGCGGTCTCCGCCAGCCAGGCCTCGTCCAGCCACGGTGCCGGCGCGGAGCCGGCCCCGCCGGTGGCGACCGCCATGCGGTGCGCGTCCTTGCCCAGGCCGTCGGAGACGTCCATGAGGGTGAGCAGGCCGGCCGTCACCGCGGCGGGCCCGAGGGCCAGCGGCGGGCGGGGTCGCAGCTGGGCGCGGACGGCGCGGGCGAGCTCCCGCGGTGACGGCCGGTCGGCGGCGGGGAGGGCGTCCGCCCGTCGCTCCAGCTCCGCGCGGTCGGTGAGCAGCAGGGTGAGCCCGGCGGCGGCCCACCCCGGCCCCGAAGGCGCGGCGGCCCGGGGACCGTCCGGCACCGCCTGGGCATGGACGAGGTCGGCGCCCTCGGCGAGCACGCGGTCCCGGTCCGCCGCGGCCGGTGTGCGGCACAGCACTCCGCCGGGGTGCGGGTCCCCGAGCACCGTCACCGCGGCGTGGACCCGTCCGCCGGTGCCCAGGTCGCCCCCGGCCACCCGGCAGTCCGGCGCGCCGAGGTGACGCACCGCGCCCACGATGCCCGCGGCGAACGACCGCACCCAGGCGACCGGCGTCGTCGGCGGCAGGGTGAGGGCGGTGACGAGCGCCGAGGCGGTCCCGCCCATCGCGTTGACGTCCGAGAGGTTCTGGGCGACGGCCTTCCAGCCGGCGTCGTGGCCGCGGGTGCGGGGGCCGGCGGGCCAGCGGTGCAGGAAGTCCGTGCCCTCCCCCATCGCGTCCGTGGAGATGAGCGTCCCACCGCGGGGCGCGGGCACGAGGGCGGCGTCGTCGCCCGGGGCGACGGTGCCGGCGGGCCAGTGGCCGTCCCGGACGGCGGGGGCGAGCCCGGTCAGGACGACCTCCAGCAGCTCGGCCTCCGTGAGGTCGCCGACGGTCGCCCCCGCCGCAGCCGCGGGGTCGCGCACCGTCATCGGCGGCCCCGCCGGACCGGGACGCCGGAGGCCCGGGCGAGGGCGTCGCGGAAGGCGTGGAAGCGGTCCACCTCGGAGCGCACCGGGTCGACGACGAGCCGCCGGCCGACGTCGGTGGTCGCCTCCTCGAGGCGGCGGCGCGCGCGGCGTCCCCGCGCCGCGGCGGTCCACCGGGTCAGGGGGATCGCCAGCAGGGCCAGCAGCACGCCGAGCGCGAGGCCGCCGACGAGCAGCAGCGTCGGGAGGGGGAAGCCCTCGACCGTGGGCGCGGGCGGCAGGGGGAACTGCAGGTACCCGGCCAGGGCGAGCACGCCCAGCCAGCCGGCGCCGACGACGGCGGTGAGGAGGGCGAGCCACTGCAGCACGTCGAGCACGGGGTGCCACCAGCTGCCCCGGCCGGCACCGAGGTCGGTGGCGGCGATCGCCTGGTCCACGGCGCCGGGGAGCTCCTCGGCGTGCTCCCGGCCCGCGTGGCGGATGGCGGCGGCCCACGGCTCGGAGGCCCCCGCGCCGGCCGCGGCGGCCAGCGTGCGGACCGCGCCGTCGACGACGGCCCGCTGGGTGCCCGAGCGCTCGGGCAGGGAGGTGCGGTGCAGCGCGGGGTCGCGGGCGACCTCGTCCCGGTCGCGGCGGGGGGCGGCGCGCTCGGGCATCAGGTGCAGGCGCCGCAGGGGGTCCGCGCGGAAGGAGTGCATCCAGCGCAGCACGGGCCAGCTGGTGCGCTTGGCCGAGCGCAGCCGGTACGAGCCCTCCACCGCCCGGACGACGGCCGGCACGCCGCCGGCCACGGCCAGCTCGCGCCCGAGCCGCTGCTCGTCCCCGGGCCCGACGCCGGCCGGCTCGCCCTCGCCCGAGGCGGCGGCGAGGTCCGCGGCACGGGCCGCGACGTCCGCGCCCAGGCGCTCGGCGGCCGCGCCGCGCTGGGCGACGATCGCCGCGACCTGCCGGCCGACCTCCTCGAGGCCCTCCCCCGTGCGCGCGGACACGGGCAGCACCCGGACGTCGCCGAGGCCGTGCCCCGAGAGCATCCGGCGCAGCGAGGCCAGCACGACGTCCCGGTCACGCACCGAGAGCCGGTCCACCTGGTTGAGCAGCACGAGGGTCACGGCCGCGTGCGAGCCCATGGTCGCCAAGAACTCGCGGTGCAGCACGGCGTCCGCGTACTTCTCCGGGTCCACGACCCACACCAGCACGTCCACGTGGCCGGCCAGCCGGGAGGTGATCTCGCGGTTGCCCCGCTCGACCGAGTCGATGTCCGGCAGGTCCAGCAGGATCAGGCCGGTGGCGTCGGCGCCGTCACGGCGGCCGAAGCCGAGGAACCCGGGGCGGCCGTCGTCGAGCACGGGCGCCTCGTCCAGCAGGTGGCGGCGGCGCACGCCGAGCCAGTCGAGCAGGGCGGCCGCGCCGCCGCCCTCGCCGGTGCCGTCGCCGTGCTCCGCGTCCGGGTCCAGCCCCTGTCCCCGGCCCACGCCCCAGACCGCGGCGAGCGGCTCGGACGTGGTGGGCCGGGTGGCGGCCACGCGGGCCAGGTCGCGGCCGGTGAGCGCGTTGAACAGGGAGGACTTGCCGGAGCCCGTCGCCCCGAAGAACCCGACCACGGTGTGCTCCGCGGAGAGTGCCTGGCGCTCCCCGGCCGCGCGCACGACGGCCTCGGCCCCGGCCACGACGTCCTCGGGCAGGCGGCCCGCGGCCAGCTCGGCGGCCTCGCCGAGGGCGTCCAGGCGGGGGGCCAGGGCGGGGGTGTCGCGGCGGCTCATCGGGGCTCCTCCCCCGCCTCGGCGGCGGACGGGGCGTGCTCGGGCCCGGTCGGGCCGTCGACGCCGGCGGCCACCCCGCGGCGCAGCACCGGCACGAGGGCGCGCAGCTCCTCGGTGGCCTGCGGCTCGCGCTCGAGGTGGAGCAGCGGCAGGAAGCGGTCCGCGAGCACGGTCTCGAGGAAGGCCCGCACACGGCGCTCGAGCAGCTCATCGGCCCGCCGGGCCATGCGGCGCACGGCGTCCTCGCCGAAGATCGACTCGAGCAGCTTCTGCCCGACGACGGCGGCGCCGCCGGCGATGCCGACCTCGATGCCCGCGAGTCCGCCGGTGGAGGCGAACGAGATGATCATGAGGGCCACGGCCGCGCCGTTCACGCCGGTGGCCGCCAGGCGGGCGCGCGTGCGCTTGCCCGCGCCCTCCTCCTGGATCAGCGCCAGCACGTCCGACTGCCAGTCCCGCACGACGTCGGCCGCCCGCGCCGATGCGTCCGGCGTCAGGGCACCCAGGTCGCGCCCGGCCACGAGGGCCCGGCCCGCCGGCTCGGACGCCCAGCGCCGCTCGATCTGCTCGGCGGCCGCGGCGGCCGCCTCGACCATCACGGCGTGCAGGCCGGTCTCCAGTGCGGTCTCGACCTCCTCGGGCGCTGCCGGGCGCCCGCGCACCAGGGCGCCGAGGCGGTCCCGCAGCCGGCCGATCGTGGTCTCGACGCCGCGGAAGAACTCCCCCGTGCCGACGAAGTCCTGCCAGCGGGAGAGCACCTCGCCGCGCAGCAGCGTGCCGTCCGAGGTGGCCTCACGGACCCGGCCGACGGCCTGGTCCGTGGAGTCCCCCACGATCCGGGCGAGCAGGTCCGCGGCATGCCGCTGCTCCTCCTCGGCGCGGGCCAGGTCGGCGACGCGGGCGGCCAGCTGGCCCAGCACGCCGTCCACGGTCCGGCGGGCGACGGCGCCGCGCGCCTGGGCGTCGGCGGCGAGGGTCTCGAGCCACGCGCGCAGGCCCGCGACGTGCTCCTGCGGGAGCAGGCCGCGCTCGTCGAAGCGGGTCTCGGGGATCACGTGGATCCGGGCGTCGGCGAGGCCGCGCTCGGTGAGCATGCGCCGCAGGTCCGGGGTGATGTCCTCCGCCGCGCCCTCGGGCACGCGGCCGAGCACGACGGCCACGGTGATGTCGCGGGCGGCGGCCTCGTCCAGCAGCTGCCAGGGCACGGCGTCGGCGTAGCGGTGCGCCGTCGTCGTGAAGATCCACAGGTCGGCGGCTTCGAGGAGCTGCCGGGCCAGCGCGCGGTTCTGGTCCGCCACGGAGTCGATGTCCGGGGCGTCCACGAGGGCGATGCCCGAGGGCAGTGCGGGCTCGGCCACGAGCGCGACCGTGTCCATCGCGGACTGGTCGGGTTCGACGGGGCCGGCGGCCGCGTCGCGGTGCACGCTGACGCGGGCGAGGTCGGGCAGCACCCGCGGGCCCGTGAACCAGTGGGCGTCGGCGGGGTTGTGCAGCAGCAGAGGCTGCCGCGTGGTGGGCCGCAGGGCGGAGGAGCGGGAGACCTCATGGCCGACGAGCGCGTTCACCAGCGTGGACTTGCCCGCACCGGTGGAGCCGCCGACGACGGCCAGCAGCGGCGCGTCGAGCGAGTCGAGGCGGGGCAGCACGTAGTCGTCGATCTGGTGCAGGGTGCGCTCGCGCTCGGCGCGGTCCTGCCCCGCAGTGACGGTCTCGAACGGCAGCTCGAGCGCGGCGAGGTGCTCGCGCACGCGGCGGACGGCCGTGTCGACACCGAGGTCTGGGGCGTTCTGATCCGTGTGTGGCACGTGGGCCATCGTCTCACGGCGCGCGCCGACCGCCCATCCCGCCGGCCCGGCGGACGGAGACGACGGAAGCCCGGTCCGCAGGGACCGGGCTTCCTGTCACTCGGGTGACCCCAGCGGGATTTGAACCCGCGTTACCGCCGTGAGAGGGCGGCGTACTAGGCCGCTATACGATGGGGCCGAGCGCGCTGTCCGCGTGTGCGGAAGCGATGCCGTGGAGACCTTCTTCTGCGCCTGCGTCTCCTGTTCAGGCGGCGGATGCGTTCATCCGCCCGTGCCGTTCCGGTCCGAGGACCGGGCGGCGACTGCGTGACCCCAGCGGGATTTGAACCCGCGTTACCGCCGTGAGAGGGCGGCGTACTAGGCCGCTATACGATGGGGCCGTGCGCCACGTCCGAGCGTCTCCGCCCGTGCGCGTCCACTGAGTCCGAAGACTCGCTGGGGTACCAGGACTCGAACCTAGAATGACGGTACCAGAAACCGTTGTGTTGCCAATTACACCATACCCCACTGTCGGTCAAGCATGCCTGGCCGATGTGCATCATATTCATGAGCCCGGTGTTCCCGGATCTCTCCGGCAACGAGAAAGAACTCTACACCCTCCGGGCGGCGCGTGCAAAATCGGCGGGTCAGGCCGCCAGCCAGGTCCGCAGCCCGCCGATCGCCCGCATCCGCCAGCACGCGTGCTCCTCGTCCCAGAGCGGCTCCTCCGCCCCGCCGTGGGCGGGGGCGTCGGGGCTCATCCACACCGGAACGAGCCCCGCCGACCGGGCCCCCTCGACGTCGTGACGCAGACTGTCCCCCACCATGAGGGTGCGTCCCGGGTCCGTGCCCAGGCGGGAGCAGCCGGCCAGGAAGGGGGCCGGGTCCGGCTTCGGGGCCCCGGCCGTGTCCGAGCCGATCAGCACCTCGACCCACTCCAGGCCGAGGGCGTCGGCCTTGCCGCGCTGGTAGGCCTCCACGTTGTTCGTGACGATCCCCACGCCACGGCCTGTTCCCCGCACCTCGGCGAGGACGTCGGCGGTCGCGGGGAACAGCGCCCAGTGCCCGCGCACGACCTCTTCGTAGTCGGTGGTCCACAGGCCGTCGAGCGGGGTCGCCGCGTCCTCGGGCACGCCGAGCGCGCGCAGGGCGTCGGCCACGCGGGCCAGCCGCTGCTCCTCGAACGTCAGCTCCCCGGCCACGTAGCGCCCGTAGTGGCCGCCGGCGTCGGACGCGAAGGCGTCGGTGGCCTCGGCCAGCACCGCCGGGTCGACGTCGGCGGCCCCGGCCCACTGCCGGCGCACCGTCGCGTCGAACGCGGCGTGCTGGGCGGAGCGCAGATCCAGCAGCGTGTCGTCCAGGTCGAAGAGGACGGCGTCCCAGGCCGGCGGCGCGGGCGCGCCCGCGGACCCGCCGGCCGGCGTCGTGCTGGCGTCCCGGCTCATGCGTCGGTGGGCCGGCCCTGGTCCAGGCCCTGCTCCGCGGCGAAGCGGTCCAGGCGGGCGAGCGCGGAGTCGCGGCCCAGGATCTCGAGCGACTCGAAGAGCGGCGGGGACACCTTGCGGCCGGTCACCGCGACGCGCACGGGGCCGAACGCCTGGCGCGGCTTGAGGCCGAGACCGTCGATGAGGGCGGCCCGCAGCGCCGCCTCGATGCGCTCGGTGGTGAACTCGTCCTCGGGCAGGGCGGCCAGCGCCTCCCGGGCCGCGGCGACGGCGGCCCCCAGGTCCGCCGGCATGCCCTTGAGGGCGCCCTCGGCCGTCCGGACGTCCCGGTCCGCCGTGAAGAGGAAGGCGAGCATCTCGACGGCCTCGCCGAGCAGCTGCACGCGCTCCTGCACGAGCGGGGCCGCGGCGGTGAGGATCTGCATCTCCCGCTCCGTCAGGTGCTCGCCCACGAGGCCGGCCGCGTGCAGGTAGGGCACGAGACGGTCGCGGAAGTCGGCCACGTCGAGCATGCGCACGTGCGTGCCGTTGATCGCGATCGCCTTCTTCTCGTCGAAGCGGGCGGGGTTGGCCAGCACCTTGTGCACGTCGAAGTGCTCCACGAACTGCTGCGGGGTGAAGATGTCCTCGTCCGCGGAGAGGGACCAGCCCAGCAGGCCGAGGTAGTTCAGCAGGCCCTCCGGGATGAAGCCGTTGTCCCGGTGCAGGAACAGGTTGGCCTGCGGGTCGCGCTTGGACAGCTTCTTGTTGCCCTCGCCCATCACGTAGGGCAGGTGGCCGAACACCGGCATGTACCGGGCGACGCCGATCGCGTGCAGGGCGCGGTAGAGCGCGATCTGGCGCGGAGTCGAGGAGAGCAGGTCCTCACCGCGCAGCACGTGGGTGATGCCCATGAGCGCGTCGTCCACCGGGTTCACGAGGGTGTACAGCGGCGAGCCGTCCGCGCGCACCACCACGAAGTCCGGCACGGAGCCGGCCTTGAAGGTGATCTCCCCGCGCACCAGGTCGGTGAAGGTGATGTCCTCGTCCGGCATGCGCAGCCGCCAGACCGGCGCGCGGCCCTCGGCCTCGAAGGCGGCGATCTGCTCGTCCGTGAGGTCGCGGTCGTGGCCGTCGTAGCCGAGCTTGGGGTCGCGGCCGGCGGCCCGGTGACGGGCCTCGGTCTCCTCGGGGCTCGAGTAGGACGGGTAGATGTATCCGCCGGCCTTGAGCTTCTCGATCACGTCCGCGTAGATCTGCCCGCGCTGGGACTGACGGTACGGCTCGTGCGGGCCGCCGACCTCGACGCCCTCGTCCCAGTCGATCCCGAGCCAGCGCATCGCCTCGAGCAGCTGCTGGTAGGACTCCTCCGAGTCGCGCTTGGCGTCCGTGTCCTCGATGCGGAACACGAGGGTGCCGCCGGTGTGCCGCGCCCAGCCCCAGTTGAACAGGACGGTGCGGATCAGCCCCACGTGGGGGGTGCCGGTGGGCGAGGGGGCGAAGCGCACGCGCACGGGGGTCTCGGCGTCCACCTGGGGGACGTCGGCGAAGGGGGCGGGGGCGTTCTCGGACACGGGAGCGGTGGCGTCAGTCATGATGTCCCGAGTCTACGCGGGGGCCCGGACGCCGTCGTCGGGCGCCTGCGTCAGCGGCGGAAGACGGTGGCGAGGACGCCGATGCCCTCGACCTCGGCCTCGACGCGCTGGCCCTCCTGGACCGTCCCGACCCCGCCCGGGGTGCCGGTCAGGATCACGTCGCCGGGCAGGAGGGTGAACATCTCCGAGGCCGCGGCCACGAGCTCGCGGACGCCGAAGACCATGTCCGCCGTCGTGCCGTCCTGGCGGGTCTCGCCGTCGAGCCGGGACGTGATGCGCAGGCCGCCGGCCGGCTCCACGTCCAGCTCGGTCTCGATCCACGGGCCCAGCGGGCAGGCGCCGTCGAAGCCCTTGGCGCGGGCCCACTGCAGGTCGGTGCGCTGGGCGTCGCGGGCGGTGAGGTCGTTGCCCACGGTGTAGCCGAACACGACGTCGTCCACGCGGCTCACCGGCACGTCCTTGCAGATGGTGCCGATGACGACGGCGAGCTCGGCCTCGTAGGAGACCTCGTCCGACCAGCTCGGCAGGGTCACGGGCTCGTTCGGACCCACGACGGCGGTGTTCGGCTTGAGGAAGAACTGCGGCGAGGCGGGGACCTCGTTGCCGAGCTCCTTCGCGTGGTCGGCCCAGTTGCGGCCGACGCCCACGATCTTCGAGCGCGGGATGATCGGGGCCACGAGGCGCACGTCCTCGAGACGGTGTGTGGTGCCGGTGGGCTGGATCCCGTGGAAGAACGGGTCGCCCTGCAGGGCGGTGACGGTCAGCTCGGCGGGGTCGGCGTCGGCCGGGCCCTCCACGATGCCGTAGGTCGGTTCGGCCTGGTCCACGAAACGGGCGATGCGCATGGGGGTCAGCGTAGTGGGTGAGCGGCGGGCGCCGTCGCCGGACACCCACTCGACGCCAGCCCCGCTGACGCCGCGAGCCAGACGATTCGGCCGCGGCGGACGGCCTGAGGAGACCGATTCGTCTGGCTCGCGGGCGGATTCGTCTGGCTCAGCGCGGCGCGGTGCGGGGCGGGTCGAGACCGCTCAGCAGCAGCGGCTGCCCGGATTGGCCTCCTGGCGCGCGTACTCGGCCCGCCAGAACTCCCGCTCGGTCATCGGCGCGCGCTCCGGATGGTGGGCCCGGTGGTGGGCCACGTACGCGTCGTACTTCCCCTCTCCGGAGAGCTGGCGGACCCACCAGCGCACCCGGGCCCACACCCCGGACCGAGACGGGCCGGCCGGGCCCTCCGCGGTGGAGGACCCGGCCGGCGTCGCGCGCGGATCGGCCACGTCAGTGACCCCGCACCGGCTGCCGGTCCGCCGGCAGGGCGTCCCACTGCCGCTGCAGCTCCTTCTCCTCGGCCGTGGCGAACAGCCCGGCCGGGGCGAAGCGCTGCGAGGGCACGTACGGGTCCTGGTGATCGATGACCTCGGTACCGCGGAAGGCGCGCACCGTGGCGAGCACCGACGTCGTGATGACGATCAGCGCCAACACCAGGAAGACGACGGAGAGCGTGCCCTGGATGAAGGTGTTGCGGACCACGGCCTCCATGGCCGGCACGGACTTCGCGGCGCCGAAGCTCGTCTTCCCCGCCGCCAGCGCGTCCTGGAACGCGCGATGCTGCGCCCAGTAGCCCACCGCCGGGATGGAGGAGAAGATCTTCTGGAACGACGCCACGGTGGTGACCACGGTGATGAACGCCAGCGGCAGCGCCACGATCCACAGGCCCCGGAAGTCCCGGCGGCGCGCGACGATCGTCAGGACGACGGCGAGCGCGATCGCCGCGAGCAGCTGGTTGGCGATGCCGAACAGCGGGAACAGCGTGTTGATGCCGCCCAGCGGATCGGTGACGCCCATGATCAGCACGGCGCCCCACGCGGCCACCATGATGGCCGTGCAGACCCACGCGCCCACGCGCCACGAGGTGTCCTTGAAGCGCGGGACCACGTTGCCCAGGGAGTCCTGGAGCATGAACCGGGCCACGCGGGTGCCGGCGTCGACGGCGGTGAGGATGAACAGCGCCTCGAACATGATCGCGAAGTGGTACCAGAAGCCCATGAGCGCGTCGCCGCCCACGAGCTGGCCCATGATGTGCGCCAGGCCGACCGCGAGGGTGGGGGCGCCGCCGGTGCGGGAGACCACGGTCTCCTCGCCCACGAGGTCGGCCAGGTGGGTCAGGTCCCCGGGGGTGAGGTTCACGCCGGCCAGGCCGAGGCCCATGACGAAGTCGACGGCGGTCTCCGGGGTGCCGCCGGTGAGGGCGGCCGGGGAGTTCATGGCGAAGTAGATGCCGCGGTCGAGCGAGACGGCGGCCACGAGCGCCATGATGGCCACGAAGGCCTCCATGAGCATGCCGCCGTAGCCGATGAAGCGGGTCTGCCGCTCCTTCTCCACCATCTTGGGCGTCGTGCCCGAGGCGATCAGCGCGTGGAAGCCGGAGAGCGCACCGCACGCGATGGTGACGAACAGGAACGGGAACAGCGACCCGGGCCACACCGGGCCGGTCTGGCCCGAGGCGAACTCGGAGAACGCGGGGGTGCCGATGCGCGGCTGCACGACGACGATGGCCAGCGCGAGACCGGCGATCACGCCGATCTTCATGAAGGTGGACAGGTAGTCGCGCGGAGCGAGCAGCAGCCACACGGGCAGCACGGCCGCGACGAACCCGTAGATGATCACGGCCCAGGCGATGGTGGTGCGGTCCAGGGTGAACAGGGCCGCGCCCCACTCGGTCCCGGCCACCCAGCCGCCGCCGATGATGGCCGCCAGGAGCAGGACGAACCCGATCACGGAGATCTCGGTGATGCGGCCCGGGCGGATCCAGCGCAGGTACACGCCCATGAAGAGCGCGATCGGGATGGTCATGGCCACGGAGAACACGCCCCACGGGGACTCGCCCAGGGCGTTGACCACCACGAGGGCCAGGATGGCCGTGATGATCACCATGATCAGCAGGGTCGCGACGATCGCGGCGGTGCCCCCGACGCGGCCCAGCTCGTCCCGGGCCATCTGGCCGAGCGAGCGGCCGCCGCGGCGCATCGAGAAGAACAGGACGAGGTAGTCCTGGACCGCGCCGGCCAGGATCACGCCGACGATGATCCAGATGGTGCCGGGCAGGTAGCCCATCTGCGCGGCGAGCACGGGGCCCACGAGCGGACCGGCGCCGGCGATGGCCGCGAAGTGGTGGCCGTAGAGCACGCGGCGGTCGGTGGCCACGTAGTCCCGGCCGTCGGCCCGGTACTCGGCCGGGGTGGCGCGGGTGTCGTCCGGGTGGACGATCATGCGCTCGACGTACTTCGAGTAGAAGCGGTAGCCGATCGCGAACGTCGCCACGGCGGCGAACACGAACCAGATCGCGTTGATCGTCTCGCCGCGGTGCAGGGCGAGCATGGTCCAGGCGACGCCGCCGAGCAGGGCGACGGCCACCCAGACGGCGATCTTCGCGGGCGTCCAGCGGGGCCGGCCGGCGGCCTCGGTGGGCGGGAGGTCTTCCGGCGTCGTGGCCGGGAGTGGGGCGCCCTCGGCGGCCGCGGAGGAGCGGTGCGAGCTCACGGGGGTCTCCGTTCGTGGGGTGGGGTCAGACGAGGCGGTGCAGCCAGCCGTGGCGGTCCTCGACGCGCCCGGTCTGGATGCCCTCGAGCTCGGTGCGGATCTTCAGGGCCACGTCGGCCCCGCCGGCGGACTCGATCACGTCGTCGCCGTCGAGCAGACGGCCGATCGGGGTCACGACGGCGGCGGTGCCGCACGCGAAGACCTCGGTGATCTCGCCCGAGCGGACGCCCTCGGCCCACTCGGCGAGGGTGACGCGACGCTCCTCGACGGTCAGGCCCATGTCCCGGCCGAGCTGGAGGATCGAGGAGCGGGTGACGCCCTCGAGGATCGTGCCGGTGAGTGCCGGGGTGACGAGGCGGCCGTCGGCGTGCACGAAGAACACGTTCATGCCGCCGAGCTCCTCGATCGCGTCGTCGTGGTACTGGTCGAGGAACACGACCTGGTCGGCGCCCTTGGCCGCGGCCTGCAGCTGGGGCAGCAGCGAGGCGGCGTAGTTGCCGCCGGTCTTGGCCGCGCCCATGCCGCCCTTGCCGGCGCGGGCGTAGTCGCGCGAGACCCAGATGGTCACCGGCTTGAGCTCGCCGCCGAAGTAGTTGCCGGCCGGGGAGGCGATCACCATGTACCGCACCTGCCGGGCCGGGCGGACGCCGAGGAACGCCTCGGAGGCGAACATGAAGGGGCGCAGGTAGAGGGACTGGCCCGGGCCGGTGGGAACCCAGGCCTGATCTGCCTCGAGCTGGGCCCGCAGCGAGCCGAGGAACAGCTCCTCGGGCAGCTCCGGCAGGGCCAGGCGGCGGGCGGAGCGGTTCAGGCGGGCCGCGTTGGCCTCGGGACGGAACGTCCACACCGACCCGTCCTCGTGCCGGTAGGCCTTCAGGCCCTCGAAGATCTCCTGGCCGTAGTGCAGCACCGCGGCCGAGGGGTCCAGGGACAGCGGTCCGTAGGGCTCCACGCGGGCGTCGTGCCACGCGCCCCCGTCCTCGTCCCAGGTCCAGTCGATCGAGACCATGTGGTCCGTGAAGACGTTGCCGAAACCGGGGTCCTGGAGAATCTCGACGCGCTGCTGATCGGACATCGGGGACAGATGCGGTTGCCGCGTGAACACGGTCTCGGACACGGTGGGATCACTCCTCGTGACGGGTGACGAATGGGGACGGCTCCGGTGCCGGGCACGACGCGCGGGGCCACGGCGCCGGGCGTGGCACACGCCACAGGCCGTCGCCCCATCCTAGACCCGGCGTCGACGCGCCGGGCCCGCGCGTCAGACCCGCGCGACGACGTCGGCGCCCACCTCGGCGGTGGTGCCCCGCGCGCCCTCCACCCGGTCCCTCAGGTGCGCCCACACCGCGGTGCGCACGCGCGCCGCCGCGCCGGCCTCGCCCACGTGCTCCAGCAGCAGGGCGGCGGAGAGGATGGCGGCCACGGGGTCGGCGATCCCCTGGCCCGCGATGTCCGGGGCGGAGCCGTGGACCGGCTCGAACATCGACGGCGCCGTGCCCTCGACGTTGATGTTGCCGGAGGCGGCGAGCCCGATGCCGCCGGTCACGGCCGCGGCGAGGTCCGTGATGATGTCCCCGAACAGGTTGTCCGTCACGATCACGTCGAAGCGGGCCGGGTCCGTCGCCAGGAAGATCATGGCGGCGTCCACGTGCATGTAGTCCCAGGTGACCGCGGGGAAGTCGGCCGCCACGGACTCCACGGTGCGGCGCCACAGGTGGCCGGCGTGGACCAGGACGTTGTGCTTGTGCACGAGCGTGAGGCGCTTGCGCTCGCCCGCGTCGGCGCGACGGAAGGCGTCCTCGACGACGCGGCGCACGCCGAACGCCGTGTTCACGGAGACCTCCGTGGCGATCTCGTGCGGGGTGTCCACGCGGATCGCGCCGCCGTTGCCCACATACGGCCCCTCCGTGCCCTCGCGCACCACGGTGAAGTCGATCTCGCCGGGCGCGGCCAGGGGGCTGACGGCGCCGGGCAGCAGGGTGGCCGGGCGCAGGTTCACGCCGTGGTCCAGCGCGAAGCGCAGCTTGAGCAGCATGCCGCGCTCGATCAGCCCGGACGGGATGCGCTCGTCCCCGGGCGCGGCGCCGACGGCCCCGAACAGGATCGCGTCGTGGCGGCGCAGGGACTCGAGGACCTCGTCCGTGAGCGCCTCGCCGGTCTCGAGCCAGTGCTCCGCACCCAGCGGATACGGGGTGAGCCGGGCCTCCGGACGCCCCTCGGCACGCAGCGCCGCCTGCAGGACGGCGGCGGCCTGGTCGGTGACCTCGGGGCCGATGCCGTCGCCGCCGATGACGGCGATGTCCAAAGGGTCTGCGGAGCTGCGTGTGGTCTCGGTCATGGCCCTCAGGCTACGCGCGGCCCGCGTGAGGACCACATCGTGTGACACCCGGTCTCACCCTCCGGACGGGCTCAGTCCTCGGCGGGCTCCTCGTGCCGCGGGAAGACCGGCTGCGGGGCGGGCAGCGGGGTGCCGGGGACCAGGTCTTCGTGGAACGCGGCGAAGGACCGCGGGCCGGTGCCGGACGCGCCGGTGCGGCCGGCGTCGCCCTCGGCGGGGACGCCGAGCAGGTCCAGCAGCCGCGATGCCGAGTCGGGCATCACCGGCTGCGCGAGCAGGGCCACCCGGCGCACGGCCTGCAGCGTCACGTACAGCACCGTGCGCATGCGCGGCTCGTCCGTCTTGCGCAGCACCCACGGGGCCTGGTCCGCGAAGTAGGCGTTGACCTCGCCGAGCACGCGCCAGGTCTCCTCGAGCGCGTCGTGGAAGTCCTGCACCGCGTACGCGGACCGGGAGCGCTCCAGCAGGGCGTCGACCTGGGCCAGGACGGCGCGGTCCGCCTCGGTGAACTCGCCCGGCTCGGGCACGGCGGCGCCGCAGTTCTTGGCCACCATGGACAGCGAGCGCTGGGCGAGGTTGCCGAGGTTGTTGGCCAGGTCCGCGTTCTTGCGGCTCACCACGGCCTCGTGGCTGTAGGAGCCGTCCGCGCCGAACGGGAACTCGCGCAGCAGGAAGAAGCGGATGGCGTCCAGGCCGTACCGGGCCACCCATTCCCGCGGGTGCACCACGTTGCCCAGGGACTTGGACATCTTGGCCCCGTTGTTGTTCAGGAAGCCGTGGATCATGACGCGGCGCGGCAGCTCGAGGCCGGCCGACATGAGGAACGCGGGCCAGAAGATGCAGTGGAACCGGGAGATGTCCTTGCCGATCACGTGCAGGTCCGCCGGCCAGTAGCGCGCGAACGCCTCCGGGTCCTCGGCGGGCCAGCCCGCGCCGGTGAGGTAGTTCGTCAACGCGTCGACCCAGACGTAGGTGACGTGGTCGGCGCGCCGGTCGGCGTCGGCGGCGTCGGGGTCCGCGGGCGCCGGCAGGTCGATGCCCCACTGGAAGGAGGTCCGGGAGATGGACAGGTCCTCGAGCCCGGCCTCCACGAAGCGGATGACCTCGTTGAAGCGGTACCGGGGGGCGGCGAAGTCCGGGTGCTCGCGGTAGTGGTCCAGCAGCGGCTGCTGGTACTTGGACAGGCGGAAGAAGTAGGACTCCTCCTCCGTCCACGTCACCTCGGTGCCGGTCTCGACGGCGCGGCGCACCCCGTCCTGACCCACCTCGGTCTCGTCCTCGCCGAAGTAGCGTTCGTCCCGCACGGAGTACCAGCCGGCGTAGGAGCCGAGGTAGATGTCCCCGTTGGCCTCCATGCGCCGCCAGATCTCGCGGACGGCCTCGGCGTGGTCCGTGTCCGTGGTGCGGATGAAGCGGTCGTAGGAGATGTCCAGGACGTCGTCGTCCATCTCCTTGAAGACGGCGGCGTTGCGCGTGGCCAGCTCGAGGGCGCTCACGCCCTGCTGCTGCGCCGTCTGCTCCATCTTCTGGCCGTGCTCGTCCGTGCCGGTCAGGAAGCGCACGTCCCGCCCGTCGAGCCGCTGGAAGCGGGCCATCGCGTCCGAGGCGATGTACTCGTAGGCGTGGCCGATGTGCGGCTCGCCGTTCGGGTAGGAGATGGCCGTGGTCAGGTAGTACGGGGCGCGGGCGTCAGTCACAGTCGTCGAGTCTACCGGCGGGGCCGGGGCCCGCGCCGAGGACGACGTCGTCCGCGCCGACGTCCGGGACGCCGTCGGCGGTCACCTGCAGATGGCCCGGCGCAGGCCGCAGGTGGAGGTGGGCCCACGGGGCCACCACGAGCACGGACGCCCCGATCATCTCGGTCAGCTCCTCCGCGTGCGTCGCGACGTGGTAGGCCTGGGTGCTGCGGCCGGCGCGCCGAGGATCAGCCACTGGAACGCGGGCAGCGGGTTCTCCCCCGCGAACGGCAGGGCCTCCCACAGCTGGCCGGCCTGCTCGTGGATCTGCGTCGATTCGTCCAGGCTCATGGCCGCCAGCAGGGCCGCGGGGGTCAGCC
This sequence comes from Micrococcus sp. R8502A1, assembly GCF_006704135.1. Classification (NCBI taxonomy): domain Bacteria; kingdom Bacillati; phylum Actinomycetota; class Actinomycetes; order Micrococcales; family Micrococcaceae; genus Micrococcus; species Micrococcus sp. R8502A1. Next base: position 447 of record NZ_VIGS01000025.1, on the reverse strand, counting down.
ACGCGAGCAGGCTACGCCGCCGGTCCGCCCCCAGCGCGCGGCGCACGAGACCCACCGTGGCGAAGCCCGCGGCCCCCAGCAGGAGCAGGCCCGAGCTCCACCACGCCGTGAGGTTGGCCTCGTGGTTCACGTCGAAGACCTCGCGCCACCACGGCACCTGCCGCGGGCCCAGCCCGAACACGAAGGGGAGGACGAACGACCAGGCGGCGAGCAGGACACTGAGGCCGATCAGCCCGCCCGCCGCGCGCCGGGCCCAGCGGCCCTGCACACCCGGAGGCGTGGCGGGGCGGGGCGCCGCGGCGCCGCCCGTCGGGGGGGTCCCCTTTACACAACCCCCCGCCCCCGGGACGGGGGCGCAAACCGTATGCCGCCTTCTTCTTTGAAAAAAAAAAAACAAACAAAGCGAAAGGAACTATAGTGTCTTACCAATGAATAGTCGGACACAAA
>NZ_VIGS01000024.1:0-33730 GCF_006704135.1 Micrococcus sp. R8502A1 | reverse complement strand
CGGTCCCCAGTAATCGCAGTTGATTGTTATCGCCGTCGTCGAGGTGACCGTCTTTTTCGCGCGCGACAGTGAGCGTCTGGCCATTGCCTTCTTTTTTTTTTTTTTTCAAGAAGAAGACGGCATACGAGAGGTAGCTCCGTCCCGTGGGCTCGGAGATGTTTAGAAGAGACAGGGGCGGGACAGGGCGCATCGGGCCATTCTCCGGCATGGGCCGCAGGCTGTGGACAATCCGGCGCGGTCCGGGGGCGCCCTGGCAGGGTGGGAGGCACCGAGCCGAGAGGAGAGCCGTGCGCACCGTCGCCGAGACCGTCACCACCGTCCCTCATGACACCGCCGCGTCAGCGCCGGAGCCGGGGGTGTGGGCCCCGCCGACCGACGTCCATGTGGCGGGCCTCGACGCGGTGGGCGCGGCGATCGCCCACGCCCTGGCGGGGGCCGGGGCGCTGCGCCTGGCCCTGTGGGATCCGCGGCCCGTCGACGCCGCGGACCTGGGGACCGGCCTGCTGCCCGGGGACCTCGGTCGGCCCCGGGCGGGTGCGCTCGAGCGCCGGCTGGGCGACGTGGCCCCCGGGCTGCGCCTCTACGCGCACCACGGCCCGGTGCCGGTGCTCGTGGGGCAGGCGACGGTGGCGGTGGGGTCCGTGCTCGACGCGGACCTGGCCGCGCAGGCCCTGGCCGCCGACCACCCGCTGCTGCCGGTCACGGTGGGACCGAAGGCGGTCACGGTCGGACCGTGGTGCGCCCCCGGGGTGCGCGGGTGCCCGCTGTGCCGATGGCCCGCGGATCCGACGGGCGTCCCCGATGCCCCGACGGCGCCCGGCCCGTCGGCGCACCGGGGACAGGTGGACGGGCTCGCGGCGCTGCGGGCCGCCGTGCTGACCGTGGACGCGCTGCGGGCCGGACCGGCCCCCGGCGTGCTGCGGGCCGATCGGGTGACGGGACGCACGCGCCGGGTGCGGGTCCGCCCCCGGCCCGGCTGTGCCTGCGACCCGGACGCGCTCGGCTGGGCGTTCTGAGGGGGTCGGCGCCGCCGGCGGAACGGAGCGCGGGTCCGCGGCTCAGGCCGCCGGGGTGCCGTGCAGCAGCTCGAGCAGCTCCGGTCCGTGCTTCTCCAGCTTGGACTTGCCGAGGCCGGGCACCTTCAGCAGCTCTGCCGGGGTCTTCGGCATGGCCTCGGCGATGGCCACGAGGGTGGCGTCCGTGAACACCACGAACGCGGGCATCCGCATCTCGGCGGCCGTGCGGGTGCGCCAGTCGCGCAGCTCCTCGAGCACCGCCTCGTCGTAGGTGGCGGGGCAGTCCAGGCAGCGGCCGACCTTGCGCTCGGCTCCCGTCTCGAGGGGCTTGCCGCACGTGCGGCACACGGCGACCTTCGCGCCCCGGCGCCGCGGCGCCGTCGGGCCCGCCGCGGAACCACGGGCCGGGGCGTGCTCGCGGGTGCCGCCGAGGGTCGGGTCGAGGGCCCACAGGAACCGGGAGGGCCGCCGGGTGGAGCGCCCGCCCGTGCCCCGCGAGAGCGTCCACGTCAGCGACAGGTGCTGGCGGGCACGCGTGATGCCCACGTAGAGCAGGCGCCGTTCCTCGTCCACCTCGGCCTGGGTCTCCGCGAAGGAGATCGGCATGAGCCCCTCGGACAGGCCCACGAGGAACACCGCGTCCCACTCGAGGCCCTTGGCCGAGTGCAGCGAGGCCAGGGTGATGCCCTGCACCGTCGGCGCGTGCTGGTGCTGGGCCCGCTCGTCGAGCTCGGCCACGAGCTCGGTCAGCGTGAACTCGGTCCCGCGCGTCGTGGCGAGCTGGTCGGCGAGGTTGACGAGGGCGTGCAGGGACTCCCACCGTTCACGGGCCGCGCCGGAGGCCGCCGGCGGTTCGGCGGAGTAGCCGAGCGAGGAGAGCACGTCCCGCACCCGGTCCGTGACGTCGTCGCCCGTCAGGTCCTGGGCGGCGCGGGCGGCGGCCCGCAGCTGCAGGATGCCGTCGCGCACCTCGCGCCGGGAGAAGAACCGCTCGCCGCCGCGCAGCTGGTAGCCGATGCCCGCCGAGGACAGCGCCGTCTCGAAGGCCTGGGACTGGCCGTTGGTGCGGAACAGGACGGCGATCTCGGAGGCCGGCACGCCGTCGTCGATCAGCGCCGCGATCCGGTCGGCGACCCAGCCGGCCTCGGCCTCGTCGTCGGTGCACTCCGCGAACACGAGGTCGGGGCCGGCCGGCCGCTGGGAGACGAGCTCGAGGGGGTCGGGCCAGCGCGGCATCGTGCGGTCCCGCTCCCCCGCCTTGGTGCGGTCCGCCAGCAGGCGGTTGGCCGCCTCCACGATCTGCGGGCTGGACCGGTAGTCGCGCACGAGCCGGACCACCGTGGCCGCGGGGTACCGCTCACGGAAGTCGGTGAGGAAGCGGGAGGTCGCGCCCGTGAACGAGTAGATCGTCTGGGAGGCGTCGCCGACGACGCACAGGTCGCCGCGGTCGCCGAGCCAGAGGTCGAGCAGGCGGTGCTGCAGCGGCGAGACGTCCTGGTACTCGTCCACCACGAACACGCGGTACTGGTCCCGGATCGTGGCCGCGATCTGCGGCTCGGTGGACAGGATCCCCACGAGGATCAGCAGCACGTCCTCGAAGTCGATCATGTTCCGGGCTGTCTTGGCCTCCTCGTAGCCGGTGTAGAGACGGGCGACGGTGGTGGCGGTCCAGCCGGCGGGCATCTCCCGCTCCTTCGCGGCCTCGGCGTAGCCCTCGGGGGCGTGCAGGGAGACCTTGGCCCATTCGATCTCGCCGGCGAGGTCGCGCAGGCCGGCCCGGTCCACGGTCATCCGCATGCGCTGGGCGACCTCGGTGAGCAGGCGCACCTTGTTCTCGATCAGCGAGGGCATGGGGCCGCCCACGGCCTGGGGCCAGAAGTACTGCAGCTGGCGCAGGGCCGCCGAGTGGAAGGTGCGGGCCTGGACGCCGGCCACGCCGAGGTCGCGCAGACGGGTGCGCATCTCCGCGGCGGCGCGCGCCGTGAAGGTGAGGGCGAGGGTCCGGTGCGGGTCGAAGACGCCGGAGGCGACGCCGTAGGCGATGCGGTGCGTGATGGCGCGGGTCTTGCCGGTGCCGGCACCGGCCAGGATGCAGACGGGCCCGTGCAGGGCCGTGGCGGCCCGGCGCTGCTCCGGGTCGAGGCCGCGGAGGATCTCGTCGGGAGTGCTCATGCGGGACGAGTCCTCCTAAGTGATCAGGGTCTGCGCATCGGGCAGCGTCCCACCGTACCAATCCTCGATGAGTGCCCGCGCGATGGACACGGCCCCGGGCAGGGTGACGTCGCCCTCGCGGGCCAGATGCGCGAGCTCCTCCCGCTCGAACCAGCGCACGGAGAGGATCTCCTCGCCGTCCGGGACCGGCTCGGCGCCAGCCGGGGCCAGCGCGGTGAAGCCGAGCATGAGCGAGCGTGGGAAGGGCCACGGCTGGGAGCCGCGGTAGCGCGGCTGCGTCACCGTGACCCCGGACTCCTCCGCGATCTCCCGGACCACCGCGTGCTCCAGGGACTCCCCCGGCTCCACGAACCCGGCCAGGCAGGAGTACAGCCCCTCGGGCCACGCCGCGTTGCGGCCCAGCAGGATCCGCCCGGCCGGGTCGGTGACGGCCACGATCACCGCCGGGTCCGTGCGCGGGAACTGCTCCCGGGAGCAGTCGCGGCAGCGGCGCACCCAGCCGGCCGCCTCGACGTCCGTGGCGCCGCCGCAGAACGCGCAGAAGCGGTGGGTGGCGTGCCAGTTGGCGTTCGCGACGGCGGCCACGAACAGCCCGGTGTCCGCGTCGCTGAGGGCGGCGGCCGCGTCGCGGAGGCCGACCCACACGGCGTCCGCGAGCGCGGTGGCCGCGTCCTCGGGCAGGGCCGCCGGCGGCTCGACGGGGACGGAGACCACCTCGCGCTCCCGCCCGTGCGGGCCCCGGTCCGCCGCGGTGCCGCGACCCAGATACGCGGCCTCGGCCGGCACGGGGCCGGAGGGCGCGGTGAAGACGAGCCGCCCGTCCGCGACCGGCGCGCGGCCGCCCTGCAGCCACAGGACCTCCGTTCCCTCGCGCGCCCAGGCCGCCGCCAGGTGGCCCGGGTCGAGGCGGGCCACGGCACCGCGGTCCAGCTCCTCGCGGGCCAGCGGCAGGGCCAGGGGTGGTGCGGCGGTGGGGTCGGACGACGACGGGGGGCAGGAAGCCATGCGTCCAGGCTAGCGAGCCGTCTCCGGTGCGCCCGACGACGGGGGAGGGCGTTCCGCGCCTAGGCTGGAGGGGTGGATCGTCAGCCCCTTCGTCTCGCAGCCCTGGCCGCCGCGGCCGTCCCCGGCCTCGCCCCCGTCTCCGTGGAGGCGAGCCCGGACGACCCCGCGGACTTCTCGACCGCCGTCGTCGTGGACGGTGAGGGCCAGCGGTGGCGTGTCCGCTCGCCCCGCACCCCGGAGGCGGGCATCCGTCTCGAGACGGAGCTGCAGGTGCTGGCGGGCCTGACCCCGGCGGTGCGCGCCGGCCTGCCGTTCCGCACGCCCTCCGTGGCGGGCGCGGTGCGGCTCGAGGGGCTGCGCACCTTCGTCTACCAGGACATGCCCGGGCGTCCCGTCACCCTGGACGAGCTGGCCCGGCTCGGCGAGCCCGCGGTGCAGGACGTGGGCCGCGTGCTGGCCGCGATCCACACGCTACCCTCGGACGTCGTGGACCACGCGGACCTGCCCTCCTACACGGCGGAGCAGATCCGGCAGCGTCACCTCCACGCCCTCGACCAGGCGGCCACCTCCGGCCGCGTGCCGCCCCTGCTGCTGCGCCGCTGGGAGGAGGCCATGGAGGAGGAGGCCCTGTGGCGGTTCACCCCGGTGCCCGTGCACGGTGACCTGCACGAGGACAACCTGCTCCTCGAGCGCGGCCGCGTGGTGGGCGTGACGGGCTGGACGGACCTGCACGTGGGCGACCCGGCCGACGACGTCGCCTGGCTGGCCGCCGCCACGGACCCGGACCTGGCCGACCGTGTCCTCGACGCCTACGCGGCCCGGCGCGCCGACGCGGGGGCCGCCGACGACGGCGACGCGCACCTGATGCGCCGTGCGGCGCTGCTCGCCGAGTTCGCCCTCGCCCAGTGGCTCACGCGGGGCCTGGACCGGCACGACGCGGGAATGGTCGCCGAGGCCGAGGCCATGCTGGCCGAGCTCGCGGGCGACGTGCGCGCCGCGCAGGAGGCGGCCGCGCGCCAGGCGGAGGCCGACGCGGCCGCCGACGCCGCCGAGGACGCCCGGGATGCGGCGGAGGACGCCCGGGAGGCCGCGAGGAGCGCGGACCCGGAGACGGGGCAGCTGCCCGCCGTCGAGGTGGTGCGGCCGATCAACGGCGGGCCAGGGCGTCCGTGATGTGACGCTCGAGCTCCTCCTCCCCCGGCAGGTCCGGGAAGGAGCGCTCCTGCCCGTGGGCCACGTACACGAAGCTGGCCCCGATCCGTTCCAGCGGGATCCCGTGCAGCCGTGACCAGGCGAGCCGGTAGACGGCCAGCTGCAGCGACTTGAGCTCGAGGTCGCGGCCCCGCGGCACGGCGCCGGTCTTCCAGTCGACGAGCTCCCAGTCGGCCTCGGGGTCGAAGGGCAGGCGGGGGTCGCCGCCGGAGCGGTAGATCGCGTCGACCCGGCCGCGCAGCGTGATCCCGCCGACCGTCGTCTCGACCGGGGCCTCGACGAAGGCCGGGGTGCGCTCCGCCCAGCGCGAGGAGCGGAACCACTCCTGCATCGGGCCGAGGTCGAGGGCCTCGTCGACCCACAGGTCCGCGGCGTCCTCGGCCGAGTCGATGTCCAGCATGCCGGTGGCCCCGAAGCGCTCCTCGAGCCACGCGTGGAACGCCGTGCCGCGCCGCGCCGCGTGGGCGGGCGGCCGGGGCAGGGGCCGGCGCAGCTGCTCGGCCACGGCCTGCGGGTCGGCGGCGAGCTCGCCGTAGAGGGACACGGAGACGTGCTCGGGCAGGGCGGTCTCCCCGCCCGTCCCGGCGACGTCCCGGCGGCGCAGCAGCACCCAGTCCACCTGGCGGGCCAGCTCCGGGTCGTCCGCGAGCGCCGCCGGGTCCGCGGCGTGCACGGCTGCGGCGGCCGCCTCCACGGCATCCCGGCGGGCCCGGGAGCGGCGCGGCAGCGGCTGCCAGCGTTCCTCGTCCTCGGGGTCCTCCGGGTCGGCGACGAAGGCCTCCGGGCCGTCGAGCGGGTCGAAGGGCCAGCGGGCGACCAGCGTCCGGCCCGCGGCGGGGTTGGCCTCGGGCAGGTCGTCCTCAGCCGGGGCGGGGCCGAGCGCGACGCCGGGCACCTCCCCCGCCAGGCCGGCCACCTCCTCGAGGAAGGCCGAGGCCGGCAGGGGCTCCTTGTTGACGCCCTTGAACAGGGAGGTGCTCAGCCACAGGGCGGATCGCGCGCGCGTGTACGCCACGTAGGCCAGGCGCCGCTCCTCGCGCTCGGCGTGCGCGGCCACGGCCACGGCATACGGATCCGGGTTGCCCTCCTGGGCCGCCTTGGAGCTGTACTTGGTGCCGGCGGACTGGACCCAGTCCCGCTGGTCCTGGGCCCACGAGCCGTCCCACTGCGGCAGCGACGCGCGGTCCCCGCGCAGGGGCCACGGCAGCGCGCCGGCCCCGGGGCTGGTCCAGCGGTCCGCCCGGGTGGAGGGGAACGTGCCCTCCTGCAGGCCGGGGACCGCGACGACGTCCCACTCGAGCCCCTTCGAGGCGTGCGCGGTGAGCACCTGGACCAGGCCGGGGGTGGGCTCGGCGTTCTCGACGCCGAGGCCGTCCTCGTGCTCGAGGACGGACTCCGTCCAGGCCAGGAACGCCGTCAGGTCCGTCGCCGTGGTGCCGGCGCCGAAGTCGCGGGCCGCGTCCTGGAACGCGTTCAGGTGCCGCCGGGCCGCGGCCGCGGAGACGCCGGGCCGCAGGGCCACCTCGACGTCCAGCCCCGTCTCACGGATCACCTCCGCGATGAGGTCGGCCGGGTCCTCCCCGGTGCGCGTGGAGAGCCGGCGCAGCTCGGCGTTGACGGCCCTCAGTCGGGCCAGGCCCTCGGGTGAGAAGCCGCGGCCGCGCGAGCCGACCCAGTCCGTCCCCTCCCCGGGCAGGGAGTCGAGGGCCTCCAGCAGGGCGGCGGCGTCGGCGTCCTCCTCGGGGCTCACGTCCCGGGCCGGGTCCGGGGCGTCCCCGGCGGGGTCCTCCCGCCCACCGGCGGCCCGCCGGGCCCGCAGCCGCGAGACGAACCGGGCGCGCTCCTGCAGCACCTCGAGGTCGGCCACGCCGATGCGCCAGCGCGGGCCGGTGAGCAGGCGGACGAGCTGGTCGCTGCGCGTGGGGTCGGCCAGCACGTGGAGGACGGCGAGCACCTCGGCGACCTCCGGCAGCGCCAGCAGCCCGGAGAGCCCGAGCACCTCGTAGGGCAGGCCGGCGGCGTCGAGCGCGTCCAGCACGGGGCCGAACTGGGCGCGGGTGCGGCACAGGACGGCGCGGCTCGGGGTGGTCCCCCCGGGCCCGGCCCCGGTGAGGGCGCCGAGGCGGGCGACGACGTCGGCGGCCTCCTTCTCCGCGGTGACGAACCGGTCCACCCGGACGACGCCCTCCCCCGCGCCCGGCCGGGGCCGCAGGGTGCGCACCTTCACCGGCGCGCCGCCCGTCGCGGCGGCGTGGGCGTTCAGCGGTGCGGCGACAGCGTTGGCGACCGCCAGGATCGACTCCTCGTTGCGCCACGCGATCGTCAGGTGCGAGACGTCCGCGTTCACACGCCGCGGAGCGCCGCCGGGGCCGGTCTCCAGCCGGGGGAAGGCGTGCGGGAAGGCGAAGAGCTGCCCGGCGGAGGCGCCGCGGAAGCCGTAGATCGACTGGTGGGGGTCGCCCACCGCGGTGACGCAGTGCCCCAGCCCGAGCGCGTCGTCCTCGGGGCCGCGCGGGCCGAACAGCCCGGCGAAGATCCGCATCTGGGCGTGGGAGGTGTCCTGGAACTCGTCCAGCAGCACCACGGGGAACCGCGCGCGCTCCTGCTCGCCGGCCGCCGGCACCTCGACGGCGATGCGCGCCGCGTGGCGCAGCAGGTCGCCGAAGTCCATGACGTCCTGCTCGCGCTTGACCTCGTCGTAGCGGGCCACGAGGTCCGCCATGAGGGCGCGGTCCGCCAGACCGGTCAGGAACTCCTGGATCTCCTTCGAGGGGGTCTTGGCGCGCGGGGGCAGCGGCAGGGCGCTCCCCTGCTCGGCCAGCCGGGCGAGGAACCCGCGCACCTCGTCCGCGGTCACCAGGTGCTCGGCCATGTCCCCGGCCAGCCGCAACGCCTGCGTGATGAGCCGGGACGGGGCCACGCCGAGGGTGTCCGCGACCACCGGATGCGAACGCACGACGGCGCCCATGAGCCGGTGGGCGTCCGCGCCCCCGAGCAGCCGCGCCTCCGGTTCCACGCCGATCCGCAGGCCGTGGTCCCGCACGAGCGCGCCGGCGTAGGAGTGGTACGTGGACACCGAGGCGCGGCCCAGGTCCTCGGGCTCCCCGTCGAAGCCGGGGATCTCGAGGCCGGAGCGCAGCAGGGCGTCCACGCGCCCGTTGATCCGCTCGGCGAGCTCACCGGCCGCCTTCCGGGTGAACGTGACGCCGAGGACCTCGTCCGGGCGCACGAGCCCGTTGGCCACGAGCCAGACCACGCGGTCGGCCATGGTGGCGGTCTTGCCGGAGCCGGCGCCGGCCAGCACCAGGCGCGGAGTAAGCGGGGCGGTGACCACCTCGGCCTGCTCCTCCGTGGGCGGGGGCAACCGCAGCCGCGCCGCGATGTCCTCCGGGGAGTGGATTGCGTCCTCGACGCGCGGACGATCGGTCTGGGCGGCGGGATCGCCGGTCAGCGGGGCCATTCGGTGACCTGCCTTCCTTCGGAGCAGAGCGGACAGACGGAAGGCAGCGCGCACCGACGGGCGCCGGCCTCGTGGAGGGCGAGGAAGCGCGGCCCCGTGGTGCGGCGGGCCGCCGTGAACACCTGCTCGAGCGCCCAGGTGTCCTCGTCCTCGAGGGCTGGCTGGTCCTGCACCTTGGTCTTCTGGGTGCCGGCGCCGAGCTGGACGAGGGCCGCGCCGGCCGGCGTCGCGGGCCGCTCCAGGCCGGCGAGCGCGGCGCGCAGGGCGGGGTCGGTGGCGGGGTCGTCCCGGACCTGCTCCAGACCGCCGGCGCGGACGGCCACCTGATAGGCGGCCAGCTGGGGCTGGCGTGCCATCTCCGCACCGGTGGGCGCGCTGCGGCCGGTCTTGAGATCGGCGATGAAGGGTCGGCCCTGCGCGTCCGCCTCGAGCCGGTCCACGACGCCGGTGATCCGGACGGTGGTCCCGCCCCAGGTCAGGTCCGCGAGGAGCCGCACCTCCTGGGCCACGGGCCGACGCCCGGCCGCCCGGGCGATGCTCCAGTAGCCGATGTAGGCGTCCACCAGGCCGCGGGCCCGGTCGTGCTCGATCTCCGTGATCCAGCCCTCCGGCAGGCCGAGTTCGGGCAGGCGACGCTCCAGTTCGGCACGCACGTCCTCGGGCACACCCTCGGGATGGTGTTCGGCCACCGAGTGCACGAGCGTGCCCACGGACTGGGCGAGGGTCCCGCCCGCGTTCGCGCCGACGTGGTACAGCACCCAGTTCAGCGGATTGCGCAGGGCCGTCTCCACGCGGGAGGGCGAGAGCGCGACGACCTCGCGCTCCGGGTCGACGAGCGCGGCCTCGGTGGACAGCGGCAGCAGGCCCCACCAGCGTCGGGGGTCCGCGACGGTCACGCCCTCCTCGGCGAGGACCGCCAGGCCGGCGGCCGCCGCCGCCCGGGGTGTCGCCCCGTCGGCCGCGTCTGCCTCGTCCCCGGCCTCCAGGACGCGGCGCAGCCGGCCGACGAGCGCGGGCGCCGTGATCGGGTCGGGGACCGCGGTGAGCCGCCGGACGCCGGCGGCGTCGCGCGCCTCGGCGGGCAGCCGTTCGGGCGGGTCCACCAGGTCGAGGAAGTCGGAGGGGCCCTCATCCGGCGAGCGCACGGCCGTGACGACCACCTGACGCCGCGCCCGGGAGACCGCGGCCGCGAGCATGCGCAGCTCGTCCTGACGCACCTCGCGCAGCCGGGTGCGGTGATCCGTGGGCCACGGGGCGTCCGCGGGCAGGGTCACGAGGTCCACGAGGTCGGTGGCGCCGAGCAGCTGGCCGCGCAGCCGGGTGTTCGGCCACACGCCCTCCTGCAGGCCCACGACGATCACCGTGTCCCACTCCTGGCCGGCCGCCGCGGCGGGGGTGCGCACGTGCACGGCGTCACCGGACTCGGCCCGGCGGGCCAGGGTGTCCACGGGCAGGTCCTGGGACTCCATGTAGACGGCGAACGACTCGGGCGACGCGCCCGGGAACTGGTCCACGAAGCGCTCGGCCACCTTGAACAGGGCGACGACGGCGTCGAGGTCCGCGTCCGCCCGGCGGGACTCGCGGCGGTCGTTCGCGTGCTCGGCGGGCCGCAGCGCGAGCGAACGCCACCGCTCGGCCCGACCGGAGGCGGACCACAGCGCCCACAGCACGGTCTCGGGCGAGGCCGAGGGGGCGCGGGCGGCCTCCAGGCCGTCCCGGAGCATCCAGTGGACGCGGCGCAGGGCGCGGTGCCGCTCGTGCTCGGGGCCGGCCAGGCTCGGGTCCTGCAGGGCCGCGGCGAGCAGCGCGTCCGAGGTGCGCCGGCCGCCCCGGCCCCGCTCGGCGGCCAGCAGGTCCTGGCGCAGCCGCCGCACGTGCAGCGCGCTGGCCATCCCGTACCGGCCGGTGAGCAGTCCCACGACCTCGTCCGGGTCGAGCACGTCCTCGATCCGGGCCTCCGGATCCTCCGCGAGCGCCCCCGCCGCGTCCAGCAGCGTGAGCAGGGGCGCGACGGCGGGCTCCTCCTTCAGCACGAGCCCGGCGGCGTCCCGCAGCACGGGGACGCCCTCGGCCTCCAGGTGACGGGCGAGCGCGGCCACACGGGAGCCGGAGCGGGCGACCACGAGGATCCGGTCCAGGGGCACCCCGTCCTCGTGGTGGACCCGCAGCACCCGTTCGAGGACGAGCTGGTCCTCGTGGGCGCGGGTGGGCACGACGTGCGCCCGGACGGCGCCGTCGCCGTCCGCCGGGACGGTCTCGGTGCGGGTCCGTTCGACGCCGGCGGTGCGCTGGCGGACCCGGCGGGCCACGCGCAGGTAGGCGTCCTGGACCTCGGCGCGCATGCGGTGCCCGCGCGTCAGCACCCGGACGCGTCCGTCCGGGGACGCGGGCGGGGCGGCCCCCGGCACGGGATCGGGGTCGAGGACCCCGGGGTACCGGGCGACGAGGTCGGGCCGGGCGCCGCGGAAGCCCTCCACGGTGGTGTCCGGCGACGCGGTGAGCAGCACGTCCCGCCCGCGTCCGAGCACGCTGAGCAGGTCGTGCACGGCGGGGGTGGCCTCGTGGAGGTCCTCGACCACGAGCACGGCCAGGCGGGCCCGCTCCTCCGCCACGAACGCCTGCGCCGCGGCGTCGCGCTCCGGGTCCTGGGGGTGCCGCTCGGTGAGCACGCGGACGGCGGCGGACAGCAGCCCGGCGGCGTCGAACGCCTCGGCCATGCCCAGGTCGATCCGGTCCCGGTAGTCCTGCAACAGCACGGCCGCGGCCTCCCACTCGGGGCGCCCGTGGGCGGTGCCGAGCTCCTGCAGGCGGCCCGGCTCGAGGCCGAGCTCACTCATGCGGTCCACGAGCTCGCGGACCTCACGGCGGAATCCCCTCGCCTCCACGGCGGGGGCGACGTCGGCCGGCCAGTCCGGCGCGGCGGCGAGGCCGGCGGCGTAGCCCTCGAGCAGCTCGGCGATCACCGTGTCCTGCTCGGCGCCGGTGAGCAGCCGGGGGGCGACCTCCAGATGCCGCAGCGGTCCCGTGACGCGGGCACGGCGCAGCAGGTCGAATGCGTAGGAGGACCAGGTCCGCACGGGAGTGACGGCGCGGGTGCCCCGACCGGCGGCGGCGAGCCGGCGGGTCAGGGCGTCGCGCAGCCGCGCCGCCGCGTCCCGGCTCGGGGCCAGCAACAGGAGGGACTCGGGGTCCAGCCCCGCCTCGATCCGGCGGGCCGCGTACTCGACCGCCACGGTGGTGCGCCCCGTGCCGGGGGCGCCCAGCACGAGCACGGCGCCGTGCCCGGGGGCGAGCGAGGCGATCGCCTCCTGCTCGTCCGTCAGCGTGATCCGGTCCTCGGGTGCGGCGGCCGTGCGCACCAGCCGGGCGGCCCGTTCCGGCGCCGCCGCCTCGTCGACGGGGTCCACCCCGTGTTCCCTGGTCATGGCCTCATCCTCGCACCGGGCCCGGACACGATACGGTCGGCGATCGCACGGATCGCCCGCGCGGCGCCGTCGTCGGGATCCCAGCGGGCCCGGCGCAGGTCGACGCGCCCGGCCGGGGTGCGGGGCGTGGCCTCCCGTTCGTGCTCGACGGCGGCCCGCGCGGCCAGCTCCGGAGGCAGCGAGCCGTCGGCCCGGACCACGCGCCACCACGGCGTGCCGGGGCTCGATTCGGCCATCGCCCGGCCGGCCTGCCGCGGACCGCCGACCCCCAGCAGGCCGGCCAGCCCCCCGTAGCTGACGGCGCGTCCGGGCGGGACCAGACGGGCGAGCGCCTCGAGCCCCTCGCCGAGGGTGAGCGGCCCGTCGTCGCGGCGGCGAGCGGCGGGGAGCACAGGGTGATCGGTCACGACCCCATCCTGTCGTGTCCGCCGGTCCGGGTAGCGTGAGGCGCGTGACTTGGCATGAGAGCATCCGCGCCGGCTTCGACCTCGAGACCACCGGACGTGATCCGCGCACCGCGCTGATCGTGACCGCCACCCTGGTGATGGTGGACGAGCAGGGCCGCGCCGCGTCGTCGGCCGAGTGGCTCGTGGACCCGGGCGTGCCCATCCCGGCCGAGGCGGCCGAGGTCCACGGCGTCACCACGGAGCGGGCGCAGGCGGAGGGCATGCCCGCCGCGCAGGGCGTCACGGAGATCACCGAGACCCTGCGGGACCTGTTCGCCGCGGGCATCCCCGTGGTGGCGTTCAACGGCGTGTACGACTTCACGGTGATGGACCGGGAGGCGCGCCGCCACGGGCTGACGCCGCTCGAGGCCCGCCCCGTGATCGACCCGTTCGTGCTGGACAAGCAGGTGGACCGGTTCCGCAAGGGCAAGCGCACGCTCTCCGCGGTGTCCGAGCACTACGGGGTGACCCTGGAGAACGCGCACACCTCCGCGGCGGACGCCCTCGCCGCCGTCCAGGTGGCCGACGCCCTGGCCGCCCAGTACGAGCAGCTGCGCGTGGCGCCGGCGGACCTGCACGAGCGGCAGGTCCGCTGGAAGGCCGAGCAGGCGGAGAGCTTCGAGCAGTACCTGCGGCGCAAGGACCCGCAGGCCACCGTCTCGCGCCACTGGCCGGTCGAGGCCGAGCGCTGAGCACCCGGCCCCGACCCGCGCTCGGGTCTCAGGCCTGGGGCGTCGCCGCCGCGGCCGCCTTCGCCGCGGCCGGCAGCGCGTCGAGCACCCGGGTGACCGCCGCGTCGTCGTGGGCGGCGGAGACGAACCAGGCCTCGAACACGGACGGCGGCAGGTACACGCCGGAGGCCAGCATCGACTGGAAGAACGGGGCGTAGCGGAAGACCTCCTGGCCCTGGGCGTCCCGGTAGTCCCGCACGCCGGTGCCGGAGGTGCCGAACGCCAGGGAGAACAGGGTGCCGGCCCGCTGGATCGAGTGGTCCACGCCCTCGGCGTCCAGGGCGGCCACGAGGCCCTCGCGCACGGCGTCCGAGGCGCGCGTCACGGCGGCGTAGACGGCCTCGTCGGCGCGGGAGAGCGTGGCGTGGCCGGCGGCCATGGCCACCGGATTCCCGGAGAGGGTGCCGGCCTGGTACACCGGACCGAGCGGGGCCAGGTGGTCCATGATCTCGGCGGAGCCGCCCAGGGCGGCCGCGGGCATGCCGCCGCCGATCACCTTGCCGAAGCACCAGATGTCCGGGGTCCAGCCCTCGGGCTGTCCGGACAGGCCCCAGCCGCCCGTGGCGGTGGCGCGGAAGCCGGTGAGCACCTCGTCCCAGATCAGCAGCGCGCCGTGGCGGCGGGTGATCTCGCGCAGGAACGCGTTGAAGCCCTCGGCGGGCTCCACGACGCCCATGTTGCAGGGCACGGCCTCCGTGATGAGCGCGGCGATGCGCTCGCCGTGCTCGGCGAACACGGCCTCGACGGCGGCGCGGTCGTTGTAGTCCACCACGAGGGTCTCGGAGGCGGCGGCCTCGGTGACGCCCGCGGAGCCGGGCAGGGCGGCGGTCGCCACGCCCGAGCCGGCCGCGGCCAGCAGGCCGTCCGAGTGGCCGTGGTAGCAGCCGGCGAACTTCACGATCAGGTTGCGGCCGGTCACGCCGCGGGCCAGGCGCAGGGCCGTCATGGTGGCCTCGGTGCCGGTGGACACGAAGCGCACGCGCTCGACCGGGACCTTGGAGGCGATCAGCTCGGCCAGCGCGGTCTCCTCCAGCGTGGAGGTGCCGAAGCCGAGGCCGCGGTCCACGGCGGCGTGGACGGCCTCGACGACCTCGGGGTGCTGGTGGCCCAGCAGCATGGGGCCCCACGAGCAGACCAGGTCCACGTACTCGTTGCCCTCGACGTCGGTCAGGTACGGGCCGTGCGCGCCGGCCATGAACCGGGGCGTGCCGCCCACCGAGCCGAAGGCGCGCACGGGCGAGTCGACGCCGCCGGGGATGACGGCCTGGGCCGCGGCGAAGGCGGCGGCGTTGGTGGTCGGCTGGGACGCGGTCACAGGGACCCCTCCTTCATCCAGCGGCCGAGCTCGGCCGCCCAGTAGGTGAGCACGGAGTCGGCGCCGGCGCGCCGGATGGAGAGCACGGACTCGACGATCGAGGCCTTCCGGTCGATCCAGCCGTGCGCGGCGGCGGCCTCGATCATCGCGTACTCGCCCGAGATCTGGTACGCGGAGACGGGCACGTCCGCCATGTCCGCCACGTCGCGCACGATGTCCAGGTAGCTCATCGCGGGCTTGACCATCACCATGTCCGCGCCCTCCTCGAGGTCGAGGGCGACCTCGAGCAGGGCCTCGCTCCGGTTGGCGGCGTCCATCTGGTAGGTCTTGCGGTCGCCCGTGAGCTGGGAGTCGACGGCGTCGCGGAACGGCCCGTAGAACGCCGAGGAGTACTTCGCGGCGTAGGCGAGGATCGCGGTCTCGTGGTGGCCGGCGCCCTCGAGGGCCTCCCGGATCACGCGGACCTGGCCGTCCATCATCCCGGAGGGACCGAGCACGTCCGCACCGGCCTCGGCCTGCGCGAGGCCCATCCGGGCGTAGATCTCCAGCGTCGCGTCGTTGTCCACGGCGCCCTCGGCGGTGAGCACGCCGCAGTGGCCGTGGTCGGTGAACTCGTCCAGGCACAGGTCGGACATCACGACGAGCCCGTCCCCCACCTCCGCCTTCACGTCCCGGATGGCCCGGTTCAGGACGCCGTCCGGGTCCAGGGCGGCGCTGCCGACGGCGTCGCGCGTGGCCGGCACGCCGAAGAGCATGATGCCGCCGACTCCCAGCTGGGCGGCCTCGGCCGCGGCGGCCTTGAGCGAGTCCGTGGTGTGCTGCACGACGCCCGGCATCGAGGCGATCGGCACGGGCTCGGCGGCGCCCTCCTTGATGAAGGCCGGCAGGATCAGCTGGTTCGGGTGGATGCGGGTCTCGGCGACCAGCCGGCGCAGGGCGGCGGACTGGCGGAGCCGACGGGGACGCTGATGGGGGAAGGACATGGCCTCGAGTCTAGGCGCGGTGCGGCGGGACGCGCCGGTCGGCGCGGGGCGGCGGGGGGATCGGGGCACGGCCGTCCGACTCCCCGCGGCAATTCGGTTGCGCACAACCTGACCGCGGACTACGCTCGCTCGTGAGCGCGGAGACGCGCCACCCGCGCCTCGGGCCCGCCACCCGGACCCGTCACCGGCAAGGAAGGCACCGCATGATCGAGATCGGCCCCCTCTACACCGCCGAGGCCGTCGCCACCGGCGCCGGCCGCGACGGCCACGTCCAGACCGCGGACGGCCGCATCGCACTGGACCTCGCGGTCCCCGCGGAGATGGGCGGCAGCGGCGACGGCGCGAACCCCGAGCAGCTGTTCGCGGCCGGCTACGCCGCGTGCTTCCACTCCGCGCTGCAGAACGTGGCCCGTCAGGCCAAGAAGAAGCTCGGCGACTCCTCCGTGGGCGCACGCGTCGCCATCGGCAGGGCCGGCGAGGGCTTCGGCCTGGCCGTCGTGCTCGAGGTCGTGATCCCCGACCTGCCCCATGACGAGGCCCAGCAGCTCGCCGACGCGGCTCACCGGGTCTGCCCCTACTCCAACGCCACGCGCGGCAACATCCGCGTGGACGTGCAGGTCGTCGACGACTGACCCCCCACCCCGGCCCCGACCGGGGCCGGGCCACCCAGTATCGAAGGAGAACCACCCATGGCCGGTTTCCGCACCGAAGATCCCACCACCGGAGAGATCGTCCGCACCTGGGACGCGATGAGCGAGGAGCAGGTGGAGGACGCCCTCGCCGCCGCCCAGGACGCCTTCACCACCTGGCGGAGCACCGACCCCGTCCGGCGCGCCGAGGTCCTGCGGCGCACGGCGGACCTGCTCGCGCAGCACGCCGACGAGCTCGCCGACATCGCCGCCGAGGAGATGGGCAAGCCGCTCGCCCAGGGCGTCGGGGAGGCGCAGCTGTGCTCCCAGATCTTCCGCTACTACGCGGACAACGCCCAGCAGCTGCTGGCGGACGACGCCCTCCCCGCCCACGGCGCCAACTCGACGCGCGTGGAGAAGGAGCCGCTCGGCGTCCTCCTCGGCGTGATGCCGTGGAACTACCCCTACTACCAGCTGGCCCGGTTCATCGCCCCCAACCTGCTGCTGGGCAACACCCTGCTGCTCAAGCCCGCCTCCATCTGCGCGGCCTCCGCCCTGCGGCTCGAGGAGCTGCTCACCGAGGCCGGCCTCCCGGAGGGCGTCTACCAGACGCTGCTCGTGGGCTCGGACCGGATCGACGGCATCATCGCCGACCCGCGGGTCCAGGGCGTCTCCCTCACCGGCAGCGAGGGCGCGGGCGCCTCCGTGGCCGCCGCGGCCGGTCAGCACCTGAAGAAGGCCGTGCTGGAGCTGGGCGGCTCCGATCCGTTCATCGTCCTCGGCGGCGACCTCGACGCCGTGGCCGCGACGGCGGCAAAGGCGCGGCTGAGCAACGCCGGGCAGGCCTGCAACTCGCCCAAGCGGATGATCGTCCTCGACGAGCACTACGACGAGTTCGTGGAGAAGCTCACCGCCGCGTTCAAGGACGCGACCGTCGGCGACCCCCGCGAGGAGGGCACCCAGGTCGGCCCCATGTCCAGCACCTCCGCTCGGGAGGACCTGATGGAGCTGGTGGACGACGCCGTCTCCCACGGGGCGCAGGTGCGCACCGGCGGTCACGCCCGTGCCGGCGCCGGCGCCTTCATGGAGCCGACCGTGCTCACCGGGGTGACCCGCGAGATGCGCGCCTGGTCCGAGGAGCTCTTCGGCCCGGTCGCCGTCGTGCACCGGGCCGCGGACGTCGACGAGGCCGTCGCCCTGGCCAACGAGTCCGACTTCGGCCTCAGCGGCTCGGTGTGGTCCGACGACCTCGAGCTCGCCGAGGCCACGGCCCGCCGCCTCGACGTGGGCATGGCCTTCGTGAACGAGCACGGCACCACCCAGGCCGGGCTGCCCTTCGGCGGTGTCGGCCGCTCGGGCTTCGGCCGCGAGCTGGGCCCCTACGGCGTGGACGAGTTCGTGAACAAGCGCCTGGTCCGCGTCGCGGACCCCGTCACCAGCGCCTCCGCCTGACACCCGCCCTCGTCGGAGGGCCTTCGCCCCGGGGAGGGGCCGCGCACCGCCGCGGCCCCTCCCCGGGGCGTTCCCGACTAGTGTGGGTCCCATGCCCGAACCCACCCCCGCATCCCTGCGAATCGCCGTCCTGATGGACAGCGACAACGTCTCCCCCAAGTTCGCCCCCCTGATCCTCGAGGAGCTCGCCACCTACGGCACCCCCACGATCAAGCGCGCGTACGGCGACTGGACCACGACCAACCTCAACGGCTGGAAGAAGGCGCTGAACCACCACGCGATCCAGCCGGTCCAGCAGTTCGCCTACACCGTGGGCAAGAACTCCTCGGACTCCGCGCTCATCATCGACGCGATGGACCTGCTCTGGATGGGCAACGTGGACGCGTTCGCCCTCGTCTCCTCGGACTCCGACTTCACGCGCCTGGCCACCCGCCTGCGCGAGGGCGGCAAGCGCGTGATCGGCCTGGGCGCCCGCAAGACCCCCGCCTCGCTGCGCAACGCCGTGGACCAGTTCATCTACCTCGAGCTGCTCGGCACCGCCACGGACCACGACGTCGACGACGACGAGACCGGGGAGGACGCCCCCGCCAAGGAGGAGAACGCCAAGGCGTCCGAGGGCTCCGGCCGCTCGGGGTCCCGCCGCGGCGGTCGAGGCCGCGGTCGCGGGTCCAAGACCACCGACGCCGCCGACACCCCCGAGGCCACGGACGCGGACGTCGCGGACGCCGAGGCCCCCGGCGCCGACGAGGCGCCCGCCGGGGACGCCGCCGGCAAGGACGGGAAGGGCCCGCAGGCGAAGTCCGGGGCCGGTCGGCGGGGCCGCCGTGCGTCGCCGTCGGACGTCACCGAGGACCCGACCCCGCCCGAGGTGCCGGTCGAGGCCGAGCCCGAGCACGACGAGGCCGACGCCGCCCCGCGCATCGACCTGCAGGCCGCGCTCACCAAGGCCGTCAACGCCACGAGCACCGACGACGGCTGGGCCACGCTGTCCCTGATCGGCCAGCACCTGAGCCGCACCCACGTGGACTTCGACCCGCGCGACTTCGGGCACTCCAAGCTCTCCACCCTCGTGGAGGACCAGCCGTACCTGCGCACCCGCACCGAGGGCCGGACCATGGAGGTCTCGCTGGTCCGCCGCCGCAGCCGCCGCGCCGAGGGCTGAGCGGCACGGCCCGTCGTCCCCCGCGGCCGGCGGGCCGGTCCACCAGCCGTTCACCCGCCGGCCACCCGGCCACCACGCCCGCCCGGTAGGCTCCCCGCCATGGGGAACACTCTGGGCTTCCTGCGCGGCGTCGACCGCCTGCACGCCTTCTACACGGAGAACGTGCGCATGCTCGCGCACGCGTACGACCTGACGGACGAGGAGGCCTCGGAGCTGCTCGCCAACACGGGCTTCACCAACGTCTCGGTCGCCATCCTGCGCGATCCGCGGGTGGACATCATGGCCGCCGCCACCGGCGTGCCGGAGGACGAGACGCACGACGCCGGCCCGGCGTCGACGGAGGACGACGCGACCGACCGGGACGGCGGCCGCCCCGACTGAGCCTCGCCTCGAGTGCGGACGGGCGGCTCAGGCCGCAGCGCGCAGCACGGCCAGCACTCCGGCCGCGTCCGGCGTGGGGGCCGTCCCGAGCAGGGGCAGACCCCGCCGCGCGCACGTGTCACGGGTCGGCGCGCCGATCGCCACGAGCCGCACCCGCTCCCCCACCAGCGGCGTCAGGCCCGCGGCCACGAACTCCTCCGCCGCGGACGAGCTGGTGAGCACCACGGCGGTCCCCGCCGCGACCGCGGCCAACCGCGCGGGCGTCACGACGTCCCCCCGGCCCTCGTCTGCCGCCCCGTCGAGCAGCCGCCTGCCGACCTGCGCCGGATACGGCACCGTCCGGTAGGCGAGCCCGGTCCGCACGTCCCAGCCCGCCGCGCGCAGGCCGTCGGCGAGGCGGGACCGGGCCCGATCGGACTGGGGCAGCCACGCGCGGGCGCCGCGGGGATGCAGGGCGGCGAGTCCGGCGATCAGGCCATCGGCGGAGCGGTCCTCGGGCGGCAGCCACGGCGCCGCGTCGCAGCCCGCCTCGGTCAGCACCCGTGCCGTGCCCGGTCCGGTGACCGCGATCCGCGCGCCCGCCGGGACATGGCCGTCCCAGCTGACGGCCCTGAGTGCGCGCACGGTGTTGGGGCTCGTCAGCACGAGCCAGCGGGACCCGTCCGAGCGCACCGGCCCGGCCGCATCACCGTCGGCCCCCGCCCAGTCCGCGAGCAGCGCGCGCAGGGGGCCGTCGTCGTCGGGCAGCGCGAAGTCGGTCAGCGGCAGGAAGCCGACCCGCAGCCGCCGCCCCGCCACCTCGGCGCCGGCGAGACCGGCCTCGAGGTCGCCGGCCTGGGCCGGCTGGCGGGTGAGCAGGACGCGCATCTCAGGCCGGGTCGTCGGGCCGCGGGGCGCCGTCGCCCCGGTCCACCCCGCGCACCGTGCCGGGCAGCAGGTCGGCGCCCTCGGCCACGAACTGCTCGGCCACGTGCACGCCGAGTGCCTCCGCGGCCACGAACAGGGTGTCCTCGAGCCACTCGTCGGCGGCCGCCGGGTCGCCGGCCACGTCGGCCGGCACCGGGTCGAGCTGCACGGACGAGGTCCGGCGCAGCACGCGCGAGCCGTCGAGGGCGGCCACCATCGCGGTCATCTCGATGCGCGGCGCGCCGGCCTCGCCGTCGGTCACGCGGGCCACGGCCCCGATCGGCGCGGCGCAGCCGGCCTCGAGGCGGCGCAGCAGGGCCCGCTCGGCGGTGACCGCCACGTGGGTGTCCCGATCGTCGACCAGCTCGAGGGCGGCGTGCAGCCTCCCGACCGGCGCCTGGGGGTCCAGGAGCGCCCGACCGAGGAAGGACTCGTCCTCGGCCCGGATCTCCACGGCCAGGGCGCCCTGCCCGGGGGCGGGCACCATGACCTCCGGGTCGATCCGCTCGGTGATCACGTGGTCCAGGCCGAGCCGGTCGAGCCCGGCACAGGCCAGGATCACGGCGTCGAGGTCACCGCGGGGCGAACCCACGGCGGCCGGGGCGTGGTCGTCGTGCTGCTCCAGCCCGGGCACGCGGGCCAGGCGGGTCTGCACGTTGCCGCGGATGTCCACGAGCTCCAGATCCGGGCGCAGCGCCTTGAGCTGGGCCACGCGGCGCGGAGAGCCCGTGCCCACCCGGGCGCCCTCGGGCAGGGTCGCCAGGGTGAGGCCGTCGCGGGCGCACAGGGCGTCCCGCAGGTCGGCCCGGGCCGGCACCGCGGCGATCTCGAGGGTCTCCGGCTGGGCGGCCGGCAGGTCCTTGAGCGAGTGCACGGCCGCGTCCACGACGCCGTCGAGCACGGCGGCCCGCAGCGCCGAGGCGAACACGCCGGTGCCGCCCAGCGAGGCCAGCGAGCCGGTGGTGACGTCGCCCTCGGTGCGGATCACCACCAGCTCGTGGGCCAGGCCGGAGCGCTCCGTGAGCGCCTCCGCCACGTGGGTGGTCTGCGTGGTCGCCAGGGCGGAGCCCCGGGTGCCGATGCGCAGGGGGGTCACGGTCTCAGGCCTCCTCGGCGGGGGCCGCGGCGCCCGCCTCGTGCTCGGCCAGCCCGCGCACGGCGGCGTCGACCGCGGACGTCGTCGGCCGCGTCGAGCCGTCCCGCATCACCTTGGCGCAGCAGTCCGGCCGGCACACGTCGTACCAGGCCGGGAAGCAGCCGGCCGCGGCGCGGCCCTCGCGGCGGCCCAGCCGCTCCTCCACGATGTCCACGAGCCCGGCCACGAACCGCGGGTCGGTGCCCGGGGTGGGGCTGCGACGGAACCCCACGCCCAGCCCCTCGGCGGTCTCCTTGGCCTCGGTGTCGAGGTCCCAGACCACCTCCATGTGGTCCGAGACGAAGCCCAGCGGCACGACGACGAAGCCCGCCACGGCGCGCCCCTGCGCGTCCGTCTCGGCGCCCTCGCCCGCGAGGTGCTCCATCGCGTCGTTGATGTCCGGCTCGAGCCACGGCACCGAGGGCGGGCCGGAGCGCGACTGGTACACGAGCGACCACGGCACGTCCGCGGCCTCGGGCACGCCGGCGAGGATCTCGCGGGCCACGTCGAGGTGCTGCGCCGAGTACACGTCCGCACCCTCGTCGCCCGGCTCCGCCCCCGCCTGCGCGCGCAGGTCGGCGGCGAGGCCGCGCGGGCCGGCGGCGGCGGCGTCGGAGGTGGGGATCGAGTGGGTCGCGAAGAGCACGTGGATCCGCGCGTCGTCCCCCAGCTCCGCGCGCAGCGAGGCCAGGTCCGCGCGCAGGCCGTCCCGGAACGGCTCGATGAAGCCGGGGTGGTTGAAGTACTGGCGCGTCTTGTCCAGGTCCACCTTCCCGGTCAGGCCGGTCTGCTCCATGGCCATGCCCATGTCCTCGCGGTACTGGCGGCACGAGGAGTAGCAGGAGTACGCGGAGGTGGTGACCGTCAGGATGCGGCGGTGCCCGTCGGCGTGCATCCGCGCGAGGGTGTCCGGGAAGTAGGGCTCCCAGTTGCGGTTGCCCCAGTACACGGGCAGGTCCAGGCCGCGGGCGGCCAGCTCGGCCTCGATGGCCGCCTTCAGCGCGCGGTTCTGCGCGTTGATGGGGCTGACGCCGCCGTTGGCGCGGTAGTGGGTGGCGACCTCCTCGAGGCGCTCGTCCGGGATGCCGCGCCCGCGCGTGACGTTGCGCAGGAACGGGATCACGTCGTCCTGACCCTCGGGCCCGCCGAAGGAGGCGAGCAGCAGGGCGTCGTAGTCCTTGGGGGCCATCACGCCGCACACGTCGTAGTCGACGCCGGCGGCGGCCTTCTCGGGCGTCCGGAGGGCCGGGGCGACGCCGGCGTCCGGGCCGGTGTGGACGGGCGCGTCGGCGCGGGGCTCGGGGGCGGCGGTCATCAGGCCAGCACCTCCGCGATCTCGGCGGTCTCCAGACGGCGTCCGGTGTAGAACGGCACCTCGCTGCGCACGTGCAGGCGGGTCTCGTTGTTGCGCAGGTGGCGCATCATGTCCACCAGGTCCGTCAGCTCGTCCGCCTCGAGGCCCAGCAGCCACTCCCAGTCGTTCAGGCCGAACGCGCTGGTGGTGTTCGCCCATACCTGCGGGAAGTCCTGGCCGAGCTGGCCGTGCTCGCGGAGCATGCGGGCCCGCTCCTTCGGGTCCAGCAGGTACCAGTCGTACGAGCGCACGAACGGGTAGAAGCACAGCCACTTCAGGGCCTTGCGGCCCATGGCGAAGGCGGGGACGTGGTCCTTGTTGAACTCGGCCATGCGATCGGCGCCCATGGCCGAGAGCACCATCGTGGTGCCCTCGAGCAGACGGGTGCGGCGCAGTTCGCGGATGGCGGCCTGCAGGTCCTCGGGCACCTGGCCGTACATCCACACCATGACGTCGCCGGCCTCGCGCATGCCCGAGACGTCGTAGACGCCGCGCACGGTCACGCCGGTCTGGGCCACCCGCGCGACGGCCTCGTCGAACTCCTTGGCGGCCTTCTTCGCGTCGCGGCCCTCCAGTCCCAGCCAGCCTGGCTCGCCCTGTGGGCGGGCGAACACGGTGTAGGTGGTGAACCAGTCCTTGCCGGCCTCGGCAGGGGTGGTGGTGCTGTCCTTGGTCATGGTCCTCTTCCTTGAGATCCGATTGCGTCAGGGGTGGTCTGGGGGCGAGGTCAACCCGCGGGCGGCGCGTCGGCGCCGAGGGTGCGGTCCACGCCGGCGACGACGGCGGCCAGCCCGGTGCCGTGCACCCAGCTGCCCACGAGCTCGAGGCCGGGCACGTCCCGTGCCCAGTCGATCAGCGTGTCCGCCTTCGCGCGGTCGGGGCCGGCCTGCGGCGGGATGGAGCGGCGCCAGCGGGTGACGGTGCGGGCGACGACGTCCTCCTCCGCCAGCGGCACCCCGGTGAGAGTCGCCGTGTCCACGAGCGCCTGCGCGAGCAGCTCCTCGTCCGCGCTGCGGTGGCCCAGCGCCTCGGGCCCGCCGCCCTGGCGGCCGTAGGACAGGCGCAGCACGTGGCGATGGGGATGACGGGCGACGCCGCCCTCCTGTGGCCGCGCGACGACCTCGCGCAGCCACGCCCACTTGGCGGTGGCGTGGGTCAGGGCCTTGGCGGCCACGTCCGTCCCGGCGCCGACCAGCACTCCGGTGCCGCGTGGCGCGTCGTCCAGGCCCGCGGCCTCGACGACGAGCGTGGCCAGCGCGATGCCCTCGCCGAGGGCGGGGCCGGCGCCGGGGTCCAGGGCCTCGGCCGAGAGCGGGGCCAGCAGGTCCCAGGCGGTGACGCCGTCCACGGCCAGCACGACGCGGTCCACGTCGAGCCCGCGGACGACCTCGTCGTCCCGGTCCGAGATCTGGGCCCACCAGCCGCCGGTGGCGGGCACGCGGGACAGGGCGGCCACCCGGACACCGCGCAGGACGGTGGCCCCGTCCTCGCGCAGCGCCTCGACGAGCCGGCCGGTGAGGCGGACCATGCCGCCGTCCAGACCGGCCACGAGCGAGCCGGGGGTCCCGGTGGACCGCAGCGCGGCGACGCCCGCGGCCAGCCCGCCGTGCTCCACGGCGGCGGCGAGCAGGCCGGGGGCCACGCGCTCCAGCTCGACGACCGCGGGGTCGGCCGAGTGGACTCCGGCGACGACGGGGGCCACGAGGCGGTCGAGCACCTCGTCGCCGAGGCGGTCGGCCACGACCTGCGCGACGGTCACCGGTTCGCCGGCCGCGAGCGCGGCGGCCCAGCGATCCATGGGGGCCTCGGCGTCCTGCCGGGCGCGCTCCAGGCCGGCCGGCGTGAGGGCGGCGGCGAGGTCCTCGGCGTCGAGGTCGCCCGGGATGCCGACGATGCCGAGACGCGGGGCGCGCACGGGGCCGGCGGGACCGTGCAGCCACGAGCCGAGGGGCTCGGGCGCGACGATCTTCTCGCCCAGCCCGAGCTCCTCCACGAGCGCGCGCACGGCGGCGCCGCGGACGGCGAACGACTCGGCGCCGCCGTCGAGTTCGAGGGTCTGGGTCTCGGGGGCCCCGGTCTCGCCGTGCGAGGGGACGTCGAGGAAGCGCGGGGAGACCGCGCCCCCGAGCACGGAGGTGGCCTCGGCGAGGGTCACGTCCCAGCCCGCCGTGGACAGTCGGTGGGCCGCGACGAGGCCGGCGATGCCGCCGCCGACCACGAGCGCCGTGCCGCTCATGCGCGCTCCTCCCGCTCGGCGGTCTCGACCCCCGGTGCCGGGTCCTGGCCCTCCCGCTCCGGCACGGGCAGGGAGTGGATTAGCTCGACCACGCGGGTCAGCACGGCCGCGTCCGTCTCCGGCGGCACGCCGTGGGCGAGGTTGACGACGTGGCCGGGCGCGACGGCGCCGGAGGCGACGACGTCGCGCACGTGGGCCTCGAGGACCTCCCACGGGGCGGCGAGCAGGGCCGGGTCGATGTTGCCCTGCAGGGGCACGGCGCCGCGTCCGTCGGGGCCGGGGTTCGCGCTGAGCCGGCGGTGCGCCTCGGCGAGCGTGAGGCGGTGGTCCACGCCGACGGCGGTCGCGCCCGCGTCACGCATGTGGTGCAGGAACTCTCCGGTGCCCGTGCCGAAGTGCAGGAGCGGGGCGCCGTCGGGGACGCCGGGCCCGGCGAGGTCGGCGACATGGGCGAGGGCCGCCGTCGAATGCGGCTGCACGTGCTCGAGGTAGTCGTCCGCCGAGAGCGAACCGGCCCACGAGTCGAACAGCTGCGCGGCGGAGGCGCCGGACTCGAGCTGGGCGCGCAGGAACTGGCCGGACACGGTGGCCGCCCAGCCGGCCAGGGCGGCCCAGGTCTCGGGGTCGGCGTGCATCATGCGTCGCGGGCCGAAGTGGTCGCGGGAGGGACGGCCCTCCACCATGTACGCCGCCAGCGTGAAGGGGGCGCCGGCGAAGCCGATCAGGGGGCGCGGGCCCAGCTCGGCGACGGTGGCCGCGACGGCCTCGCGGATCACGTCCAGGGCGGCGTCCTCGAGGACGGGCAGCGCGGCGACGTCGTCGGCGGTGCGGACGGCCTGGCCGAGCACGGGGCCCACGCCGGGCTGGATCTCCACGTCCACGCCCGCCAGGCGCAGGGGGACCACGATGTCCGAGAAGAAGATCGCCGCGTCGACGTCGTGGCGGCGCACCGGCTGCATCGTGATCTCCCGGACCAGGTCCGGCATGAGGCAGGAGTCGAGCATCCCGATCCCCTCGCGCACCCGGCGGTACTCGGGCAGCGAACGGCCGGCCTGCCGCATGAACCACACGGGGTGGCGGTCGGGGCGCTGGCCGCGCAGCGCGCGAAGGAGCGGGCTGGCCGCGGTCGAGCGTGACGGATCCTCGGTGCGCAGCGGGTGCGCGGCGGGCAGTGCCGGGACGGCCGCGGGGGTCTCGGGGGTCTGGGACAGGGCGGACATGCCCCCAGTGTCCCACCGGTCGTGTCGCGGTGGCACATCCGCGTCCTCCGTGAGCGCCGTCACACTCGTCGACGGCGCCCGGGTCAGGTCCGCCTTCCCGGACGGGCGGGGCGGTCGGGGCTAGACTTGGCCCGCTGTGACTGTCTTCTCTCTCGTCGCCTCCCACCATGACCTGGACCTGGACACGGTCGCCCGCCTCAGCGCCGGCGCGACCGGGGTCGGGCCCGCCCTGCCCGGCAGCGGTGCGGCGGGCGCCGTCGTCCTGGCCACGTGCAACCGCGTGGAGATCTACGCCGAGGCCGACGGGGTCGGCGTCGAGGCCGCCCGCGCGGGGCTGCTGTCCGCCGTCGCCGCCTCCACCTCCCTGCCGGACGAGGACGTGCACGCCGCGTTCCGCACGCTCGACGCCGACGCCACGGCCCGTCACCTCTTCGAGGTCGGCGCCGGACTGGACTCCGCCGTGGTGGGCGAGCGCGAGATCGCCGGTCAGGTCCGGCGCGCCCTGACGGCGGCCCAGGAGGCCGGCACCGCCTCGGGCCCGCTCGTCCGCCTCTTCGAGTCCGCCACGCGCACGGCCAAGGACGTCGGCTCCCGCACGGCGCTCGGCGCGGCCGGCCGCTCGGTCGTCTCCGTCGCCCTGGACCTCGCGGAGGAGCTGCGCGGTCTCACCGACGCCGCGGCCCAGCGCGACTTCTGGGCCGGGGCCACCATCCTGCTGATCGGCACGGGCGCCTACGCCGGCACCACGCTCGCGCAGCTGGCGGACCGGGGCGCGACCACCGTCGGCGTGCACTCGGCCTCGGGCCGCGCGGAGCAGTTCGTCGCGGACCGCGGCGGCTGGGCCCTCGCGCTCGGCGGCGAGGCCGTGGCCGGCGCCGTCGCCGAGGCGGACGTGATCATCGGCTCCTCCGGGGGCGAACGCCAGATCAGCCCCGAGCGCCTGCAGGAGCTGCGCGAGGGCGGGCGGCGCCCGCTCACGGTGGTCGACCTGGCCCTCTCGCGGGACTTCGACCCGGCGGTCGCGGACCTGCCGGACGTCGACCTCGTCACCCTCGAGTCGGTGCGGCTGGCCGCACCCGAACAGGCCGAGGTCGCCGTCGCCGAGGCCCGCGCGCTCGTGGACGACGCCGTCGAGGAGTACCGCGCCGCGCAGCGCGGCCGCAGCGCCGACGCGGCGATCAAGGCCCTGCGCCGCCACACCCTCGGCGTGCTCGACCGGGAGCTCGAGCGCGTGCGCGCCCGCCACGGCTGCACGGCGGCCGCCGAGGAGGTGGAGTTCGCCCTGCGCCGCATGGTGAACCAGCTCCTGCACGAGCCCAGCGTGCGCGCCAAGCGACTCGCCGCCGAGGGCCGGCTCGACCGCTATGAGGACGCCCTCGAGGCGGTCTTCGGGATCGAGGCCCCCGGCCGCCCCGCCCCCGCCGTGGGCACGGTCGAGGCGGCCTGCCCCGCGCACGAGGACGAGGGCGGCGCCGCGCGCATCGCGTGAGCCCGCCCCGCGCCAGGAGGACCCCGTGACCGCCCACCCCGCCGCCACCGCGCCCGACGAGCCCGGGCGAGGCCGTCGTCTGCCCCGGCACGAGCGTCGCCGCCAGCTGCTGGACTGCGCCCGCGCGGTCTTCGCCGCCGAGCGGTACGCAGGGGCCTCCATGGAGCAGATCGCCGAGTGGGCCGAGGTCTCCAAGCCGGTCCTCTACCAGCACTTCCCCAGCAAGCACGAGCTCTTCCTCGAGCTGCTGGACGCCGAGGTCGCGAACCTGCGCGCGCTTCTCGAGGCGGCGATGGACACCCGCCGGGACAACCGCGAACGGGTGCGGGCCACCGTCGCCGCCGTGTTCGAGTACATGGCCTCCCCCGAGCGGACCCACCGCCTCATCTTCGACTCCGGCATCGACGCGGACCCGGAGGTGCGCACGCGCAGCGAGGCCGTCCACCGGCTGCTCTCCTCCGAGGTCGCGCGCACCATCCGCGCGGACACCACCGTGGCCGAGGCCGAGGCCGAGGTGCTCTCCCGCGGACTCGTCGGCTATCTCCTGGGCGCCGCACGCCACTGGGCGGACCGGCTCGACGCCGATGCCCGCCCCGCCGCCGCCGAGATGGCCCGCACGGTGGACGCGCTCGTCTGGCGCGGCCTCGCCTCGCTGCCCTCCGCGGACGACGCGCCGCGCTGACCCGGCCGTCCGGCCCGTTTCGCCCGCGGGTGAACCTCGGGGGCGCCCGTCCACCCCGCCGAGCGGTCCCGTAGGCTGACGGCGGACCGCACAGGACGCGACGAAGAGAAGAGGTTCCCCATGGAGATCCGCATCGGTGTGCAGCACGTCGGCCGCGAGGTCGTCATCGACAGCGAGCAGTCGGCGGACGAGGTCCGCTCCCTCGTGGACGCCGCCGTCGCCGACGGCACCCCGCTGGTCCTGGCGGACGCCAAGGGCCGCCAGGTGGTCGTCCCCGGCGACCGCATCGGCTTCGTGGAGATCGGCGCGAAGAAGTCGGGCCCGCTCGGGTTCGCCGCCTCCTGACCCGCCCGCACGCCCCGGTGATCCGCCGGGGCGTGCGTCGTCTCGGCCCCTGCCCAGGAGCATCGCCATGTCGCCTCACGCCCTCGGCCTCCGCGGCCCCGCCGACCCGGCCCTGCTCGAGCGTCTCGCCGCCCTGTGGACGGAGCTCGAGTTGCCGCCGGCCTTCCCCGCCCCCGTCCTGGCCGAGGCGGAGGCGGCCGCGCGTGAGGTGCACGCGGGCCTGACCGGGAGCCCGGACCACGCGGACCGCACGGCCCTGCCGTTTGTCACCGTGGATCCCGCCGGCTCCACGGACCTGGACCAGGCCCTGCTCCTGACCCCCGCCGACGACGACGGCATCCTCGTCCGCTACGCGATCGCGGACGTGCCCGCCTTCGTGGCCCCGGGCGGCGCCGTGGACGCCGAGGCCCGCCGCCGCGGCCAGACCGTCTACCTGCCCGACGGCCGGGTCCCCCTGCACCCGGAGGTGCTGAGCGAGGACGCCGCCTCCCTGCTGCCCGACCGCGAGCGCCCGGCGTTCGTCTGGACGTTCCTGCTGGACGCCGCGGGCGTCGTCGTCGAGACCGGCCTCGAACGCGCCCGCGTCCGCTCCCGGGCGCAGCTGACCTACGGGCAGGTGCAGGCCTTCCTCGACGCACAGCCGGGGGCGCAGGCGCCGACGACGCCGCGTCCCGGGGTCACCGACGCGGACCGGGCCGCCGCCGAGGGGTGGCCGGCCGAGGTGCGCGACTCGCTGGCGCTGCTGCCGGAGGTGGGCCGACGGCGGGCCGCGCAGGAGGCCGCCCGCGGCGGTGCCTCCCTGAACCTGCCGGACCAGGAGGTCCGTGTCACCGAGGACGGGGCGCACGAGCTCGTGCACCGGGCGCCGCTGCCGGCGGAGGAGCACAACGCCCAGCTCTCCCTGCTGACCGGCATGGCCGCGGCCGAGCTGATGCTGGCCGCCGGGGTCGGGATCCTGCGCACGATGCCGGCGCCGGACGCCGACGCCGTCGCCGCCTTCCGAGAGCGCACGCGCGCCCTGGGCGCCCCGTGGGACGAGGGCCAGGACTACGGCGCCTACCTGCGTTCCCTCGACCCCGCCGACGCGCGGCACCTGGCGGTGCTGCACGCGGCCACCGGGCTGTTCCGCGGCGCCGGGTACACGGCCTTCGACGCGCAGACCGAGGACCCGGGCCTGCGCACGCCGCCGGACGAACCGGCCCAGGCCGCGCTCGCCGCCCCCTACGCCCACGCCACCGCTCCGCTGCGCCGGCTCGTGGACCGCTTCGTCCTGGCCCTGTGCCACGCCCACGCCGTCGGCGCCCCCGCCCCCGCGTGGGTCCGCAGCGCCCTGCCCGAGCTGCCCGCCCTCATGGCGGACTCGTCGCGCCGGGCTTCGGCCGCGAGCCGGACGGCGGCGGACCTCGTGGAGGCGGCGGCGCTCGAGTCCCGCGTCGGCGCGGAGCTCGAGGGGATCGCGGTGCGCGAGGCGAAGGACGGCACGGAGGTGTGGCTGCTCGACCCGGCCGTGAGCCTGCGGGTGCCGGGCGGCGTCCCGGCGGGCACCCGGGTGCGCGTGCGGATCGAGGGCGTGGACCGTGCCTCGGGTGCGATCATGGCCGCGGGGGTAGACTGGCCGCACAGCTCACGCTGACCCAGGATGACCGGTCGCTCTCTGATCACCCTGACCCGCCGCCCGCGCCCCTGACGCCCGGGACGGCACCATGACCTGCCGGATCCGGCACGGCCCGCCGCGTACGGCGCGCCCGGCCCGGTTCCACGGGGCGCCGCCCGTCGGCCGCTCCGCGTGCTTGCCTCGCGATCGGCTTCCGCTTGAACCGCGCGCACGGCGGAGCCGGGCCTTCCGCCCGCCGTGACGACGCCTGACCAGGAACGCGAGTCGCCATGACCCAGAACTCCGAGCACACCCCCGCCTCCGCCGATCTCGACCCGACGGTCGCCGCGATCGCGGAGGACATCGTCACCGAGGACGCCGCCCCCGTGGCCCCCGAGCAGACCTTCGCCGACTTCGGGGTGCACCCCGCGATCGTCGAGGCCTTGGAGGCCAAGGGCATCGTCCACCCCTTCCCCATCCAGGCCATGACCCTGCCGGTCGCCCTCGGCGGCCACGACATCATCGGCCAGGCCAAGACCGGCACCGGCAAGACCCTCGGCTTCGGCATCCCCGCGCTGCAGCGCGCCATCGGCCCGGGCGAGCCCGGCTGGGACGGCCTCGAGGCCAAGGGCACCGCGGGCGCCCCGCAGGCCCTGATCGTCGCCCCGACGCGCGAGCTCGCCGTCCAGGTGGCCGGCGACCTCACGGCCGCCGCGGCCCGGCGCCCCCTGCGCATCGCCACCATCTACGGCGGCCGCGCCTACGAGCCGCAGATCGAGGAGCTGCAGCGCGGCGTCGAGATCGTCGTCGGCACCCCCGGCCGCCTCATCGACCTGATGCGCCAGCGCCACCTGCGCCTGGACCTGGTGAACACCGTGGTGCTGGACGAGGCGGACGAGATGCTGGACCTCGGCTTCCTCCCGGACGTCGAGACCCTGCTCGCCGCCGTCCCGGCCGTGCGCCAGACCATGCTGTTCTCGGCCACCATGCCGGGCCCCGTGGTGGCGATGGCGCGCCGCTACATGACGCAGCCGACCCACATCCGCGCAGCGGACCCGGAGGACGAGGGCCTGACGAAGAAGGACATCCGTCAGCTCGTCTACCGCGCCCACCACATGGACAAGGACGAGCTCGTGGCCCGCGCCCTGCAGGCCGAGGGCCGCGGCCGGACCATCATCTTCACGCGCACCAAGCGCACGGCCGCCCGCGTGGCGGACGAGCTGACGGCGCGCGGCTTCGCGGCCGGCGCGCTGCACGGCGACCTCGGCCAGGGCGCCCGCGAGCAGGCGCTGCGCGCCTTCCGCAACGGCAAGGTGGACATCCTCGTGGCCACCGACGTCGCGGCGCGCGGCATCGACGTCGACGACGTCACCCACGTGTTCAACTTCCAGGCGCCGGAGGACGAGAAGACCTACGTGCACCGTGTGGGCCGCACGGGCCGCGCCGGCAACAAGGGCGTGGCGGTGACCCTCGTGGACTGGGAGGACATGCCGCGCTGGTCCCTGATCGACAAGGCGCTCGGCCTCGGCCAGCCCGAGCCGGTGGAGACCTACTCCTCCTCCCCGCACCTGTTCTCCGACCTCGACATCCCGAAGGGCACGAAGGGCCGCCTGCCCCAGGCCAAGCGCGTGCTCGAGGGCCTCGAGGGCGAGACGCTCGAGGACCTGGGCGGACCCGAGGCGAAGCAGCGCGACGGCGGCCGCGGACGGGGTCGCGAGGGCGGCCGGTCCCGCGACGGCGAGCGCGGCGGCCGGGGCCAGGGCGGCCGCTCCGGCGAGGGCCGAGACGCGGCGCGGGGCGGAGGCCGTGGCGAACGGACCGAGCGTTCTCCTCGCGGTCGTGACGAGGCGCGCGCCGAGGGCCGCGGGCGTGGTGAGGCACCCGCCGAGCAGCGCGCCGAGGGCCGGGGCCGTGGTCGCGGCGAGGGCCGCGAGCGCACCGCCTCGCGCTCCGAGACCCCCGCGGCCCGGACGTCGGAGCCGGTGGCCGGCGTCGAGCTCACGGAGGCCCGCCGGGCCGAGCGCGCCGAGGCCCGGGCCGAGGCCCGTCGTCGCCGGGGCGGCCGCTCCCGCACGCGGCGCCGCAACGGCGAGGTCGTGGACGGCTGACCCTCCCTTCCGGGCCCCCGGGAGTCTTCTGCACGAATGACCCTTCCGACCGCCGTGCAGGCGG
The DNA here is from genome assembly GCF_006704135.1 of Micrococcus sp. R8502A1. NCBI lineage: Bacteria > Bacillati > Actinomycetota > Actinomycetes > Micrococcales > Micrococcaceae > Micrococcus > Micrococcus sp. R8502A1. The sequence goes on along the minus strand of NZ_VIGS01000024.1, from coordinate 1,208 downwards.
CCGGAAGGGTCATTCGCGCAACGGATCCTCCGCCGTCGCCCGGGCCGTCCGGGCTCAGCCGCGGATGATCGACGTGCCGGTGCCCTGCCGCTCGATCTCGGCGAGCACCTCCGCGCCCGTGGTGTGCTCGCCGATCGGATTGGGCTTGCCGGTGCCGTGGTAGTCGGACGAGCCGGTGACGAACAGCCCGTGCCGGTCCGCGAACGCGCGCAGCCAGGTGCGCTCCTCCGCCGGGTTGTCCCGGTGCTCGACCTCGACCCCCGCCAGTCCGGCCTCGGCCATCTGCTCGAACACCTCGTCGCCCACCACGCGGCCCCGCATGCGCGCCCGGGGATGCGCGAACACCGGTACCCCGCCGGCGGCCCGGATGAGCGCGACCGCCTCGGCCGGGTCCGGGGCGAAGTGCGGCACGTAGTACTTGGACCGGCCGGCGAGGATCTCCCGGAACGCCGCGGACCGGTCCGGGACGGCCCCGATCGTCACGAGGGCGTCGGCCAGGTGGGGCCGGCCGATCGTCGCGTTCTCCGCCGCGTGCTCCTGGACCAGCTCCCACGTGATCGGGAAGTCCGCGCCCAGGCGCCGCACCATCTCCTGCGCCCGGATCAGCCGCGCGTCGCGGGCCAGGCCGACCTCCCGCAGCAGGGCGGGGTCCTCGGGGTCGTGCAGGTAGCTGAGCACGTGCACGCTCACGCCGTCGGCGGAGGTGCAGGACATCTCCATGCCGGGCACGAGCGTCAGCCCGGTCTCCCGCGCGGCGTGGGCGGCCTCGGCCCAGCCGGCGGTCGTGTCGTGGTCGGTGAGCGCGAGGCCGTCCAGCCCGGCCCGCGCCGCCGCACGCACCACGTCGGCCGGCGGCTCGGTGCCGTCGGACTCGGTCGAGTGCGTGTGCAGGTCGTAGCGGGCCATGGCGGCCATGGTACCGAGACCCGCGCGCGGCGGCCCGACCCGCCCGCGCCCACCGGTGCCATGATGGGGGGCATGACCGATGCCGCACAGTCTCTTAAACACATCTCCGAGCCCACGAGACCGAGCTACCACCCGTATGCCGGCTTTTGCTTGAAAAAAAAAAAAAAAAAAAAAAAAACACACAGAACAGCTGAAGGCGCAGCAAAAAGAAGTCGACGAAGGTATCTTATACACCTCTACGTGCCCAGGAAAAGGAGCCACATCTCGGATTCCGACATATACTTACAAACACAAGAAACAGA